>CAIXHJ010000317.1 GCA_903919165.1 uncultured Holophagaceae bacterium | reverse complement strand
GGGGGGGGGTTAGGTTGTGGATTCCGCCATCTTCGGCAGCCGTGCCTTGGCGGCTTCGGCCCGGTAGCTGGTCCCATTGAGTTCCAGGATGACGCAGTGGTGGATGATCCGATCGATGGCCGCCGCCGTGGTCATGGGGTCTTTGAATATCCGGTCCCACTGGGAGAACACCAGGTTCGAGGTGATGATCACGCTTTTGCGCTCATAGCGCTCGGCCAGCAGGGTGAACAGGACCTCGGTCTCGTCGCGATCCTGCTGGATGTACCCGATGTCGTCGATAGCCAGGACATCGAAGGCATCCAGGCGGCGCAGTTCCCGCTCCAGCGCCAGGCCCTTCCGGGCCGCCAGCAGTCGCTGGACCAGGGCGAAGGCCGGAGTGAAGTGAAAGGTGTAGCCGCGCTGGATGAGCTCGGTGCCCAGGGCGCACACCAGATGAGTCTTGCCCCTGCCGGGAAGGCCGAAAGCCAGCAGGTTCTCGCCGCGGTCCACAAACCCGCCCTCGATCAGGGTCGGGAGCTGGCGGCGCACTTTCACCGGCAGGAGGTCCTGTTTCAGGTTGGTGAGGGTCTTGCCTGGCGGGATATGGGCGGCCTTGAATACCCGCTCCAGGCGCTTCTGGCGTCGCTGCTCCAGTTCGACCTCCACCACATGGTGCAGGAATCGTTCGAAGCCCCAGCCCTCCTTCTCGGCCCGGGAGGCGGCCTCCCCGTAGATGGCGTTCACTCCCGGCAGCTTCAGTTCCCGGAGCATTTCCCCCAGCTTTTGGCGCGGTTCCTTGCTCATACGGCCTCCGCCAGGGAATCCGTCAGCAGCCCGTCGAACTCTGTCAGATCCACCTTCAGCGGTTCGATGGCCGGCACCTCGGCGGGCTTCTCGATGCCCAGCAGCGCCTTTACCTGATCCGCCTCAGGCACCGCGCCTTCCTCCATCAGGAGGACCAGGGCGGCCTCCACATCGCATTCCAGGGTGTTCGCGGCCAGATGCAGGAGCCGGAGGTAGTCCACCTCGCCCTTGCGCTGGCCCAGGGCCTTCTCCAGGGCCGCCAGGGCCTGGTGCCACACCGGACTGGGGAACAGGGCCTGCCGGTGGCGATACCGGGCGAAGGCCCCGGTTTTCCGCAGGAGGGCGTCGATGATGTGCCGGTAGTCGATCCGGCAGTTGTTCTTTCCCAATAGCCTGGGCAGGTCCAGGATCCGTCGCCCGGCATGCCAAACCTCCAGGCGCATCTCGTAGATCCGCACCCGCACTTGCTGGCCGATGAGCCGTGGCGGGACCGAGTAGATGTTTCGTTTCACCACCAGAATGCTCTCCTCGGTCACCTTGGTCCGCAGCTCATCGAACTCCGAGAACGCCTCCACCCGCAGGGGGGCCATGGCCGCCAGTTCCTCCGCGACCCGCTTCCGGCGGACATTGACCATCCGGCAGATGTCCTGGACCCACCCCTCCCACGCCTCCACCGAGGGGAAGTCCCGGCTGCCTCGCGACAGCAGATGCTGCTTCAGGCGCCGTTTGAGGGCGTTGTTCGAAGCCTCCACGTCCCCGTTCTGGTTGGATTGGCCAATCCCGATGGTCCGAGGCTCCATGCCGTAATGGCGCACCACAGCGAGGTATTCCGTGTTGAACTCCCGGGTTTTTTGCCCGTAGCAGTCGCCAGTCAGTTCCTTCTCGGGTGTCTCCAGCTCCGCGTCTTCCTTGCCGGTGATCCGGTGAGTTGCGGCGGTGGAGTTGTCGGTCTGGTGCCATTGCGGGACCCGGCCCAACTGGACCAGGGCCGAGGCGATCCCGTTGCGCAGAGCCAGCATGGACTCCGACTGGCTCACCGTGGCGTAGTTCCAGTTCGACCAGGGCAGCACCATATGGCAGAGCATGTGCGGAAACTCCTCGCCCTGGATGGTCACTTCCAGCTCGGTGGCCCAGGTGAAGTCCGTCTGCATGGCCTCCCCGGGGATGTGCTCCTGGGGAAAGAACACCTCCTTGTCGATGCCATGGTGGGCCTGCCAGACCTGCACCCGGCGCTGGAAGGTCCGAAGTTGGCCCTCCTGATAAATCCCAGGGCGCAGCCGCATTAGGTCCCAGAACATGTGCTTCGCCTCCAACTCCGGCGCGTCCGTCAGCCGTTCTGTGATCGCTGCCCAGTCCTCGGCGAACGGGTCGGTCCGTGTCCGCCATTCCCGAGGCAGCTTTAGATCTGAAGGGAATTTCGACGTATTGAGATATTTTCGGGCCGTGTTCCGGTGCATGTCGGCTTTCATTGCCGCAATTTCCAGCACGCCGTGCTTCGCCATTTCCTCGCGCAATTTCCTCACCTGCTTATCTGTGACCGGGGCCATGGCACCGCCTTCCTACGTCCATTGGACCGTAGGACCAGCAGGGCATGAAATTACCCGTTCGGCGCTACTCCAGACGCCCTGGTGTAGTTGTCACCGATGCACAGGTGTAATTGTCGTCGCGCACGTACGTGTGGCGCAGTTCGTGGAAGACCATGCGCGGGATCTTGGCCGCATCGCAGACCGTCCGCATCGTCCGGGTCATCTCGGGACGGGTCCACTCCCCGGTGTTGCG
>CAIXHJ010000316.1 GCA_903919165.1 uncultured Holophagaceae bacterium | reverse complement strand
GACTTCACCATCAGCTCACTCGTGAAGCTGTCCGAGGAACTCCGCGAGCAGGCGTGGGACGAGGCCACCTGGTGGACGAAGACGGGCCGCCAGCACGACAGCATGCCGTCTACCATCATCGTCCTCATCAACTGCGCCGACCGCGTCAAGGCCATCGCGGAGCGCGAGGCGGGGCACTCCCTCGACTTCACGGTGAAAGGGTGAGCAACCGCCGTGAATATTTTCGCGAATACCGACGCGCCGAGAGGGCAGCCCTCAAGGCCAATCCACCCCAACCCACCGAGGAGATCCACTTGGACGTGAACACCGCCATCTTCGAGCTTCGCAAGCTGAAGCCCCTCTCCCAGTCCGACCACCTGTCGGGCATCGAGCACCGCCAGGAGTGGGATCGCCACGCCCCCTTCGTCAATGTGATCGAGGCCGCCGTCAGCGACCCCAGCTATGTGGCGGCCCGGAACGTCTTCATCCCCGAGGCCTCTGCCTTCGCCGATTTCTCCACGGAGAAGCTGGCGGACGGCACCTACCACAGCCGCAACTGGACCCTCAATTTCCTGGAGCGCATGAAGTATCTCTGGCGCGAATCCCAGCGCGTCCATGTCCCCGAGATCGTCTGATGCCCGCCAGGGAAACCACCGCCAAGTTCATCCGCGCCTGCCTGAAGGATGGCATCGCCAGCGACGCCCTGCGGGCCGAGGCCGTCTTCCAGTTCGACGCGCTGATGCTCGACATGGAAATCCTCCGCTGGAACCTGAAAGAAGCGCACGCCTCTGTTGACCGCAGGAAACCGAAAGGAGAGCCCCACCCATGAGCGTTTCCCCGAAAGTCGAATTCAGAATGCCCGCTGCGCTCGGCGAGTCCCTCTTCTACGGCCTGGAGCCAGAGGGTATTTTCAGCCGTAAGACCAGGGGTGACCGCACCAAGCTCTTCGCCCACTTCGATGCGATCCGCATCACACCCATAGTGCGGGCGAGCTTCGTCACCTTGAAGGTAGAACTGCTCAAGGGCGCGGAGGTGGTGTTCTACCTCGACCCAATCTCCGTGGCCTCCAGTGATACCCTCACGGTCCATACCGTCAAGGGCAAGAGGCGCGTCTGGAGGGCCAAATGAGCCGCATCGTCTGCGAACACCTCTGGCCCGACGACGACGACGACGACGACGACGACGACCCGTGCCCGGACTGCATGGCCCAGGAGATGCCCTGGAAGCAGATCCAGGACCACAAGGATCTCCGCATTCAGACGCTGGAGGCCCGGGTGGCCGAGCTGGAGCAGAACCTCCGCTGGACCCAGCGCGAGCTGAACACCGCCCGCAGCACCGCCGAGATGCACAGGGAACTCTACTCCCGCTCCATCAAGGTGGGCGGATGAGCGCCCCCCGCACGCACCACACCGCGATGGAGCAGATCCGGGTCTTAGTCCCAATCGGGGACGTGAGCAAGCTCGAAGTGCTTGCTGAGGAACGCTCCACCCATATCACCGCCCTCGTTCGCGAAGCCATCGCGAAATTCCTGGAGAACAAGTGAGAGACGCCATCCGCAAGACCCCCGTGCAGCGGTTCAATGAGGTGATGGGCGACCAGGAGGCTGAAGTGCCCTTCCCCAACCCCTACATCGTCACGGAACGCGACCCCAACGGCATCACCCCTGAGACGGGTGGGGCGAAGTATGACGACGGCAAGACCCTCGCCTGGCTGTGCGTCGGCTCCTTCTCCCGGGCGATCTCCTGCGTGGCGGAAGTGACCACCACGGGCGCCAAGAAGTATGCCCCTAACAACTGGAACAAGGTGCCCGACGGGGAGAACCGCTACATGGAAGCGGCCATGCGCCACCTTCTGTCCCTCGGAGCGGGGGAGATCATTGACCCCGCGTCCCGCCACAAGCACAAGGCGCACGCCGCCTGGAATCTGCTTTGCTCCCTGGAGCTTGAACTGCGTCGCGAAGAGGAAACCCAATGCCCAAGCTAACCGATGCCGAGCGCATGGAAATCACCGACCGGCTCATCCAGAAACGACCGCTCACCCTGGCCCTGGCCAAGCGGCTCGTGGAGCACATCAACGAGTTGGAGGGGCGCGTGGCTCCTGTGGTCGCCCCCGTATGAAGCCGCTCCTCTCCCCCTTCCCCTACCAGGCTCGCGGCGCCGACTGGCTCGCCCTGCACCCTAAGGTGTTCCTGGCGGATGTCATGGGCCTGGGGAAGTCGGGGCAGGCCGTCATCGCTTCCGACATCGTCGGGGCCCGGAACATCCTCGTGATCTGCCCCGCCAATGTCCGCTGCAACTGGGAGAGGGAATTTGAGAGGTTCAGTCCGCTGGATCGTCCGTGCCGCTTGGTCGTTTCGGGCTCTACGCCACTTCCTGCGAGCGGTGTGGTAGTCATCAGCTATGACCTGGCTCTCGCCCGAGCGAAAGAACTGCGTGCTAAAACATGGGATGTCCTTATTTTAGACGAAGCCCATTTCCTAAAAGAGCGCGACTCTAAGCGCACCAAAGCGATCTACGGCCACGGCAAGCGCCAAGTGGGCATCGCGGCCAACGTCAAGTATGTCTGGCCGCTCTCGGGCACCCCCGCGCCCAACGACGCCAGTGAGCTGTGGACCCATCTGCACTTCGCCGGAATCACCCAGCTCGACTACTGGGACTACGTCTTCCGCTACTGCACCGGCTTCAACGCCGACTATGACTACAAGGTGACCGGCCACCAGAACGTCCAGGAGCTGAAGGCACTCATCAAACCTTTCTTCCTCCGGCGCACCAAGCACGATGTGGAGCTGGATCTCCCTGACCTCTACTACCAGACCGTGACCATCGAGCGCAGTGACGCGGAAACGGCCCTAGACGCCACGTTCAACGCCAACGACCTCAGTGCCTCGGATAGGTCGCTCCGAGCCGCCCTGTGGGCCTGCGTCAACGATGAGGCACGCATCAAAGCGGTAGAGTCCCAAGCCCCCGCCTTGGCTACCCTTCGGCGCTACATCGGCCTGGCCAAGGTCCCCGCGATCTGTGATCTTCTGGCCGAAGAGCTGACCCTCAACCCTACACTCAGGCTGTGCCTGTTCGCCCAGCACACGGGCGTAGTCGAGGCCACCCTTGAACGCCTCAGTGCCTTCGGCGCCGTTGGGCTCTACGGCAAGACCGCCCAGGCCCAGCGCCAGGCACACATCGATGCCTTCGCCAACGATCCTTCCTGCCGGGTGTTTGTGGGCAACATCCAGGCCGCCGGGGTGGGGATCGACGGGCTCCAGCGGTCCTGCTCGGAGGTCGTTTTCTTGGAGCAGGACTGGGTTCCGAGCAACAATGCCCAGGCCGTCGCCCGCATCTCCCGTATTGGACAAAAAATGTCCGTCCGGGTGCGTATATTCTCTTTGTATGGGTCGGTGGATGAAGAGGTCCAGGACGCCCTCACACGCAAGTCCATTGAACTGACCAAGATAGATTTTTGATGTTCACAGTGTTGCCGTTTGAACAGCATGCGGCGATTCTTTCCACCCCACCTAAGGAGGCGCCATCCTATGGCAGTAACCATCCAGCTCACCCTCGACAGCATCACCGGGAAGGAAGCGAAAGCGTTGATCGCGATGCTTCACACCCTTGATGGCGTCGAGGTCAAGAACAGCGGGCCCACCCTCGTCATCACTCCCCTGACCGCCTCCGATTTCGGCCATCACCGGGGCATTTCCTACTGTGATAGCGTGGCGGAACTCTCCGCGCCTGGACGCTACCAGGAGGTCGCCCCGGAGCCCGTGGACCCTACCCCGCCAACATCTGCCCCCGTTGCGGAACCTACCGAGGCTCCCTCAACTGCTACTGCCCCAACGGACCCCACACCGTCCCATGGGTCCGCCGCACCTACCGCTGAGAAGCCCAAGCGGACGCGCAAGCACAAGGAGGCTGCCGTCGAGCCCACGGACCCTATTTTTGCCCCGACTGCGGAGGTCTTACCCTCCCCTACTGTGCCTGTGAATTCTGACGCTCCTACCCTCGACATGCTGCGCGACGCTGTCCAGCACCTGATCGGGAAGAAGGGCTTGCCCGCCGCCAAGGAGCTGCTCAAGGAATTCGCCTGCGCTCGCGTGATCGAGATGGCTGAGAACGCCGTTGAACAGCAGGTGGAATTCATCCGGCGCTGCAATGTCTGAGCACGCCAAGCGTTCCCCGAGTGCTGCTCCCCGTTGGTGGGGATGCCCCGGCAGCGAAGTCCTTTCTCTCGGCGTCTCCCAGCGCAGCAGTGCTGCCGCTGACGAGGGCACCATTGCCCACGGAGTGGCCGAAACCCGCCTGAAGACTGGGGAGTGGCCCGCTGACGCGGACCCGAAGATGATCGAAAATCTTCGGGTCTACGTCGATGATGTAGATGAACTCTTCGCTGATGCTGGCATACGGATGATCGAGGCAAAGGTGACCGTCACCCCTGACTGCTGGGGCACGGCGGATGCCATCATCTGGAACAGCACCACGAGCACGCTCTACGTTCGCGATTTGAAGTATGGCGCGGGCATCGGGGTCGAGGT
>CAIXHJ010000315.1 GCA_903919165.1 uncultured Holophagaceae bacterium | reverse complement strand
CGCGCAGTCAGGCCGCCGCGCGTCGCAGGTGCGGCGGCCATGGAAGATGAGCTGGTGGTGGAGCTCGATCCAGTCTTCCCGGGGGAAGCTGTGGCAGAGATCGACCTCCACCTTCTCGGGCGTGGTGGCCTTGGACAGCCCCAGGCGCCGGGCCACGCGGAAGATGTGGGTATCGACCGCCAGGGCAGGCACGCCGAAAGCGTTGGCCAGCACCACGTTGGTGGTCTTCTGTCCCACGCCGGGGAGGGCACCCAGTGCGGCGGGATCGGAGGGCACTTTGCCGCCATGGCGGGCCATGAGGGCCTGCCCGAGGCCGATGAGGTTCCGGGCCTTGTTCCGGAAGAAGCCCGTGGATTTGATGAGGCCCTCCACCTCGTCCTGGCTGGCCGCCGCGAGGCTGGGCGCATCGGGGAACCGGGTGAACAGCGCCGGGGTGGTGAGGTTGACCCGGGCGTCCGTGCACTGGGCGCTCAGGATGGTCGCCACCACCAGCTGGAAGGGGTCCCTGTGGTCGAGGGCGCAGTGGGCGTCGGGATAGGCGCTGCGGAGACGGGCCTGGATCTGCGGAACATCGGGCTTGGAAGGGCGCATGGAATCAGGATAAGGGCCCCAAAAGGCGGTGGGCCAAGGGATTCGATAGACTTAAGAATCGAGGTGCCGTATGCCCACCACCCTGACGGGAAGGCTCGACTGCCAGGAAACCGCCCATCATTACCTGGAGCTGGTGGGCTCCAACGTAAAGAAACTGGGGTTCTCCCCGGGGCTCGGCGTCATCCTCGGGACTCAGGATCCAGGCAGTGTCACCTACCAGCACTGGCTCATGAAGGACTGCGACGACCTGGGCATCAACGCGACGGATCTGCGGGTGGAGAACGGCATGCAGCTGGTGAAGCTGGTGGCGCGGCTCAACCAGGATGAAAAGACCCATGGGGTGTTCATCTTCTACCCCCTGCGCTATGCGGAGATCAAGGATGACGAAGTCATGGATCTGGTGGATCCGGGCAAGGACATCGAGGGCCTGCACGCCATCAACATCGGGTTCCTGAACAAGTACCGGAAGCGCATGGACGATGGCACCCAACACCGCTGCATGACGCCGTGCACGGCCCGAGCCGTCGTGAAGACCCTGAAGCGGGGCTTCGGCGACGGCTGGCTGGTGGGCAAGACCGTGCTCGTGATCAATGACAGCCTCCGCATCGGGCGGCCCCTCACGGCCATGGTGGCCAACCTCAAGGCCACGCCCATCCTCTGCCACGCGAACACCAACAAGGATCATCTCGAAGGGTTCATCCGCATGGCCGACGTCATCGTCAGTGCCGTGCCCGCGCCGGACTACCAGATCAGCACCGGCTGGATCAAGGACGGTGCCCTCTGCTTCGACCTGAGCGGCGACGGAAACTTCGACTACGAAGCCCTCGTCCGTCGCGGTATCCCGCACACTGATACCACCAAGAACAGCGTGGGCAAGGTGACTCGGGCCATGGCCCTGTTGAACCTGACGTACGCTGCCGGGTTGGGCTGAGGGCGGGGCCCGGGCCCTCGCCCTTCGGGCGGCAATGGCCTCTGGGAGGCCATTCCGTCCTATTCGCGCTGCGAATGGTGACCCGGGCCATGGCCCTGCTGAACCTGACGTACGTGGCGGGGCTGGGTTAGCGGCCCCGCCACTCGGAGGCCAGCAGCCCGTAGACGGCATGATCCACATGGCGTTCCGCCAGGCATTCCGCCTGCCGGAGGGTGCCCTCATGGCGGAAGCCCAGGCGCTCTGGGATGGCGCGGCTGCGGCGGTTGCGGACACCGACGCGGATCTCG
>CAIXHJ010000314.1 GCA_903919165.1 uncultured Holophagaceae bacterium | reverse complement strand
GGAACTGCGCCAACCAAGGAGGGTAACTGAGCTGGCTCCAGACCCGCTTCCCGCCAACACTGTCTATATCCGTTGCTTACACTTATGAGAGAGTTTCCCCGCCCCTCGATGGAGGCTACACATGAAGCACTTTCCCACCGCAACTTTGGCTCTGCTGGCGGTTTTCGGTCCCATTCCTACCCTTTGCAAGGCTCTGGTTCGACTGCCTTTGTGGCCCCTTCGAAGGGTCCGGCCGCGCCTGCCGCCAGAAAGGAGCCTTCGCCTCTCCGTACGAGGAATTGATTAGCCGTAGTTCAGTCATTGGAAGTGAAGTCAAAGACTCAACATCTGAAAGGAAACCCACAATGAGTAAAGTAAGCATCATCGGTGCCTACAACACAGAATTCGGCGCGTTCGTGAAGAAGGACAAGGCGACCGGTCTGATCACCGACACCAAGACCTACTATGACCTGCTGGTGGAGGCGGGACGCGGTGCCATCGCCGATGCCGGCCTGGAGGCGAAGGACATCGATGCCATCTACGTCGGTTCCTGCTCACCAGGTTCCTTCATCAACCAAGAGCACGTCGCCCCGCTGGCCGCCGAAATCGACCCTTCGCTGCGCTTCAAGCCGATGACCCGCTGCGAGTGCGCCTGCGCCTCGGGTTCGGTAGCCCTTTATAGCGCCATGTATGCCGTCGAAGCTGGCCGCGCCAAGCATGTCCTGGTGATCGGCGTGGAGAAGATGAACCTGCTGCCGACTCCGCAGATGACGCATGTACTTGCCTGTTCATCCCACTGGCCGAGCGAAGGTTCGCGCGGCAAGTCCTTCCCGATGCTCTTCGCCGAATATGCCAAGGGTTACCAGGCGCACTACAAGATTCCCACCGACCAACTCGAGAAGATGATGTGGACAGCCGGTGCCCTGTGCTACAAGAACGGCGCGGAAAATCCATTGGCCCACGTCAAGAATGGCCCGGCGTCGGTGGAGGAAATCATGAAGCTCAACGAACTGGATGCCAAAGGAAAGTGCAAGAACATGATGATTGCCGCCCCCCTGCGTCTGCATGACTGCTCCCTGGTCACGGATGGCGCCGCAGCAGTGGTCATCACCCAGACTTCGAATGTCAGCAACAGGAAGCGCGCCGTGGAAATCGCCGGCATTGGCCACTCGGTCGAACGCCTGCCGGAGAACGTGCGCCCCAACATGCACGAACTGATGGCCGGCAAGAATGCGGTCGCCAAGGCCTACAAGGAGGCTGGAATCACTGCCGCCGACATCGACCTTGCCGAAGTGCACGATTGCTTCACCATCAACCAGATCATGTCGACCGAAACACTCGGGCTCTCCGCAGATGGTCGCGGTGGTTACGACTATCTGGACGGGCGCTTCACACGGGATGACAAAGTTGCCATCAACCTCTCCGGCGGCTTGAAGTCCAAGGGCCACCCCGTTGGCGCGACCGGCGTATCCATGCATGCCCTGATCTACAAGCAGTTGATTGGGGAACCCATCGGTGTGAAAGCCAAGAAGGCCGATATCGCCGTGTCCTACAACGTCGGAGGCTCCGCAGTCACCAACTGTGTCTCGGTCTTGAAAAAACTGTGATTACTGCCTTTGCGAATGAAAGGACGACTATGCAAAGCATTTCCTACAACGACATGCAGTTCTCGGTCGAGAAGAGGGGCGATCGCTGGGACATCATCTACCAGTTGCCGGACGGTTCCAGCGGGGTAGCGGGTGCCGGTCTCTTTGCCCGCCTCTCGGAGAGCGAAGCGGGACCCCGGGCGCTTGCGCTGATCAAGACGATTTTCCCGGTCGGAATCAAGTCTGTCGGTCCGGACGTCACTCACCCTATTACGATCGGCGATCTGAAAATCATCGGTCCGGATGTCACCCATCCCAACTTCATTTATTGGGACAAAGATAGCGTCTCGTGTCCCAAGGAGCTTTGATCAGCGTGATCGAGTTTCCTGAAAACATCTGATTAACGATTCAATCCAGAGGAATGTGTTATGGAAATCAAAGGTAGTGTGGCCCTAGTGACGGGCGGTGGCAACGGCATCGGCGAAGCCGTGGCGAAGCATCTCGCCAAGCATGGCGCCAAGGTGGCCATTGTCGACATGGTGCAAAAGAACGTCGACCGGGTGGTCAAGGATGTCAAGGACATGGGTGGCGAAGCCATTGGAATTCAGGCCAACGTCACCAGCGAAGCCGATATCGCGCGGGCCATCAAGGGAGCGGTGGAAGCCTTCGGCAAACTCAACATTGCCGTATCCTGTGCCGGCATCATTCGCGATGGCACGATGCTGAGCCTCGACAAGGAAACCGGCAAAGTATCCAAGAAGCTCGGCCTCGATAAATGGCAAGCGGTGATCGACACCAACCTCACCGGCACCTTCCTCACGATGCGGGATGCGGCGGAAGCCATGGTGAACGGCGGGTGGGAAGGGCTGTTGGTGCCGATCTCCTCCGTGAACAAGGTCGGCCAAGTGGGCCAGATCAACTATTCCTCGGCCAAGGTCGCTGATGCCCTGATGCCGAAGATCATCGTCGGCGAATTCCTGATGCGTGGCATCCGCAACATCCGCTGCGTGGCCATCGCACCTGGCTACACCGCCACTCCCATGCTGACCGGGATGAATCAGGATGCCTTGAAAGCGATCCTCGAGGACGTGCATCTCGGTCGTCTGGTGGCGCCAGAAGAAATCGCATCGCTGATCGGCCACTGTGTCGAAAACGAGGCACTGAATGCCACGACCCTCGAAATCACCGGCGGGCTCTGCTATCCTAATGGCATTGCCAAGTAAATCACATAATTACAATAACAATATGAACTCGATAAGACGGATCAATGACCGTGGTTTACGTGGTCATAAAATAAATACATTTCTGCTTCCATTCAAAGGGCTTGAAGCGGAGGGTGGCCAGACTGTCCTGTAGGTTCACCGCGTTCAATACCACCAACAAGGAGGACGCGGTGGCCGAAGGGGAAATTCAGCCCAGATGGCCTTTTGGGGAAGGTCAGTTCAAAGATGGAGGGGGGAGCGTTCTACCCCTGGTCGAGAAGGTTGTGATGGCACTGCTCGGGACAGAGGTGGATGAGCAATTTGGAGTGCCGCGGAATGCTCGGGGCTACCTCGGCCTGATGGCTCTCGAAAGGGGTTCAAGGGTCGGGAACTGCGAACCCGGATGGAGACATTGAAACTGTCCAGGGTGTCCACTGTTCTGGGAAAGGTTGCTCGGGGTTTGCCTACATTTATAAGTGCGGCTGCTGTTTAACTCTCCCGTACATCCAAAATTTCAAGCACATGCGGTTTCACTACTTCCACGAGCTTATCCTTGGGCACATCCATGACCTTTAGCGTAATTGACCACCGTTCTCCCTGTGTATCGGTCACCTCCCGGTAACCCATACCCGCGATATCGCCCGAGACGCTGGCAATGGCGGAGGTAATCCTGGCAATCGTTCCCTTCCGGTTGGGAATGGTCGCCCAGATGCGGACACCTTTTCGACGACCGCCTAAGAGTTCCATAAAGGCCCGCAAGATATCGTTCTGATTGACCATGCCAACCAGCTTCTTTTTGGCCATGACGGGGAGGGCGCCGATGTTCCGGTCCGCCATGATTCGCGCTGCATCTTCTACGGGGGTGTCTTCGGTCACCGTGGCTACATCCTTCACCATCAGCATCTCCACGGTGATCTTGGCCAGCAGGCTGGGGATCTCCCAAAAGGAGAGCAGGGTAGCCGGTGATGGTGCCGCATTGTGCAGATCCGTTTCCGAGATGATGCCCACCAAAGCCCCGTGGGAATTCACCACCGGCATGCGGTGCACTTGCTTTTCTTGCATAAGTTGCAGCGCTTCAGGTAGGGTCGTGTTCGGCGTCACCACGGCAGGCTTGGGGATCATAAGCTCTCGAATAAGCATCTCAACCTCCTTTGTTGATAAGGTAGTATTATAACCAGCCTAGTACAGTTATTTGATTTTTTTACTTCCATCCTGAATTGGAATTCCCTTCGACTACACGTCAATTCTTGAACTGCCAGGAAAGAGGCACCGCACGAACAGAAAAAATGAGAATCTTCCCAGGATGGCTTCCGCCCCTGAACCCGAGGGACTTTCTCCCTTGCTTGTCCTGATCATGGCCTCGGCCACGGGACTGGCGGTGGCCAGTAATTATTTCGCCCAGCCCCTGCTCCCCACCATGGCGAAGGAGTTGTGGTTATCGACGGCCAAGGCCGGCATCATCGTGACCACCGCGCAGCTGGGATATGCGGCCGGACTGCTGTTCATCGTGCCGCTGGGAGATCTGTGCGAGCGCCGGGGGCTGATCCTGGTCATGGCCCTCCTGTCAGCGGCAGGGCTGCTGACGACGGCCCTAGCTCCCACCCTCTCCATGGTGCTGGTGGGGACCGCCTTGACCGGGCTCTTCTCGGTGGTGGCGCAGATCCTAGTTCCTTTCGCCGCCACCCTGGCCGCCCCGGAGAAGCGGGGCAAGGTGGTGGGTACCGTCATGAGCGGACTGCTCCTGGGCATCCTCTTCGCCCGCACCGTGGCCGGGGCCCTGACCTCGCTGGGCAGCTGGCGTACCGTCTACTTCGCCGGTGCTGGGGCGATGGTCGTGGCCACCCTGGTGCTGCGGCGCGCCCTGCCTCGCCACCATGAGCCTGTGAACCTTTCCTACTTCAGGCTGCTCATGTCCATCTTCGGGTTGTTCCGGGACGAACCGGTCCTGCGCGTCCGGGCCCTACTCGGGGCTGCGACTTTTGGGACCTTCAGCGTGTTCTGGACCTCCATGGCCTTCCTGCTGGCTGGGCCTCCTTACTGGATGCTTCCGAGCACCATCGGTCTGTTCGGTCTGGTGGGCGTCGCCGGAGCACTGGCAGCCTCTAGCTCAGGCCGCCTCGCAGATCGGGGGAAGGGCGACTGGGCCACGGGAGGGGGACTACTGCTCCTGCTGGGTTCCTGGATACCCCTGGCCTTGGCCCGGTCTTCCATGGGGGCTTTCCTGGCCGGCGTACTGCTTCTGGACCTGGCCGTCCAAGGGGTGCACATCAGCAATCAGGCCGCCATCTACCGGATCCGCCCCGAGGCCAGGAACCGCCTCACGGCCGCCTACATGACGAGCTACTTCCTTGGAGGCGCGGCAGGTTCCCTGCTCTCGGCAGCGGCCTTCAGCCACTTCGGATGGATGGGGGTGGTGGCCGTAGGGACCGCCATGAGCGCCTGCGGGATGATCGTGTGGGCGGTTGTAAAGGGCAGAATGCGGCTCAGCCCTGGATAATGGGTTGGTACCTGTTGGCTCCCTGGCGACATGCTGAAGATCGTCCTGGCGCAGCTGTTGTTGAACCTGGCAGGCTGAGGTTCACTTGACGGAAATCACCGCACGATGGGTCGAGAATGAGAACACGCATGGAAGAATCCCTGCCCTGAAGGCCCGAAGGGGTCTTCCACTCTGAGGAGCGTCTCATGAGCCTCAAAAAGATCCTGCAAGAAGGCAGGCAGGAGATGCTGGAGGAGGCGGTCGCATCCCTGAGGCGGGCCCGTCTGGAGCACTATGAGAAAGCCGGCCCTGATCAGATCCGGCAACGCCTCAGCGTCCTGCTCGACCTGGTGATCGATGCCGTGCTGGAACGCAACCTAGCTCCCATCATCGCCCACGCGAACGCCGTGGCCACAGAGCGCTTCGAGGCGGGCGTGGATCTCTCCGAAGTGCAGACTGCCTTCAACGTCATGGAGGAGGTGATCTGGATGCGGATCCTCAAGAAGCTTGCGGCGTCCAAGCAGGCGGAGGCCCTCGGCCTCGTAGGGACCGTCCTGGGCAGCGCCAAGGACTCCTTGGCCCGGAAATATGTCTCCATGGCTACCCAGACCCACACGCCTTCCCTGAATCTCAAGGCTCTCTTCCTGGGCTCAGACAGCTTCTAGCCCTTCACCCATCCAGGAAGGGAAACCATGTCCAACGGCATCCGACGCATTGCAATCTCCACGGGCGGCGGTGATGCTCCAGGTCTCAACGCCGTCATTCGCGCCGTGGTGATCGCGGCCTTGAATCGCGACTGGGAATGCTATGGCATTCGCGACGGATACAACGGCATCCTTTTCTCCGAGCGCTATCCCGAAGGCGGTGTTTTCCGCCTGACCCGGGAGCGGGTGCGGGGCATCGGTCACCTGGGTGGGACGATCCTCGGGACGACCAACAGGGGAAATCCCATGCACTTCCCCATCAAAATGCCGGACGGGTCGGTCAGAGAGGTGGACCGCACCGACGAGATCGTGGAGTACTTTGCGCGCAAGGAACTGGATGCGCTCGTGTCCGTCGGCGGGGATGGATCCCTCACCATCGCCAACGCTCTCCACCAGAAGGGCCTGCGCGTCGTGAGCGTGCCCAAGACCATCGATAACGACCTGGACAAGACCCACACCACTTTCGGTTTCGACACGGCTGTGAGCTTCGCCACAGAATGCCTGGATCGCCTGCACAGTACCGCCGAAAGCCATCAGCGGGTGATGGTGGTTGAAACGATGGGTCGTTACGCTGGCTGGATCGCCCTCCATTCCGGCATCGCAGGCAGCGCCCACGCCATCCTGATCCCGGAGATCCCCTTTGACCTGGAACAGATCGCGGCCAAGATCCGCGCCCGCGATCAGATCGGCCGCCTGTATTCCCTGGTGGTAGTGGCCGAAGGCGCAACGCCCGCAAATGGGCATCTCGCAGTGCTTGAGCAGGCCGGGGCAGGACACGCCGAGCGCCTGGGCGGGATCGGCGAGTGGGTGGCCAGATCCCTCCAGGAGATCACTGGGAAGGATGCCCGGGTGGTCGTGCTCGGGCACCTGCTCCGCGGCGGCAGTCCCACGAGCTTCGATCGCCTTGCAGCCCTGCGTTTCGGGGCGGCGGCCGTGAGGGCCCTGGAAGAAGGGCAGAGCGGCGTCATGGTGGCCCTTGCGCTTCCGAACGTGAACTACGTGCCTCTTGAGGAAGTCGCAGGCCGCATGAAGTCTGTGCCGCTGGACTGCGACATCATCCGGACCGGACGCGACCTGGGAATCTGCTTCGGCGACAGATCAGCCTGAGTTTGGCGTTCTGATTGTTTCAAGCGGGCGCCACTATTGGTGCGCCCCGGTTCCCTTGAGTTCGGGGGACGCGACCCGGTGGGTTGCGAAGGCTTCGGATAAGGCCTGGACCTTGGCCATGATGTCCTCGGCACGGCTGCCATCCTGGAAGGGCAGAATCCGGCCATCCAGCTTCAGCAGACGGCCTGAGGCTACCACCGTGTCCACCTCGGACCCATCTGCGGCCCACAGCAGGTTCTCGGTGAGGTTGTCCAGGCGGGTGGGCACCAGATTCGGTCGGGCCAGATCGAGCAGGATCCAGTCCGCCTGTCGTCCCGGAGCCAGCTCGCCCTGGTCGAAGCCCAGGATGCGGTTGGGCACCACCGTGATCATCTCCAACAGCTGTTGCGAGGGCAGGAGCGTGGCGTCCTGGTGGTAGGCCTTCTGGTACTGGGCCGCCAGGCGGGCCGCCGCGAACAGGTTCTGGTTGTCCGCCGAGCCCGACCCATCCGTGGAGATGGCCACCGGCACGCCGGCGCGGAGTAGTTCCATCACGGGAGGCATGCCCGAACCCAGGATCGTGTTGGCCAAAGGGTTGTGGACCACGGCCGTTCCGGCAGCCGCGAGGAGTTCCACGTCTTTCGGCCCGCAATTCACCTGATGGGCCAGGACCGTAGAACTGTCCAGGATCCCGATCTCCTTGAAGTACTCCACGGGTGTGAGGCCCGGTTCCACTTCCTTGGTGAACCAGCGGGTGGTCCGGGGCTCCTCTGCGCTGTGGATATGCAGGAGGGTACCGTGACGGCGCGCCCAGTCTTTTTGGGGAATGAGCGACTCACGGCTGTTGGAGAAGCACTGGTCGGGGCCTGGAATGAAGCTGGTCAGGATGCAGCCAGCCTGGATCTCCAGGGCCCGGTCCAGGCGCGCCACCGCCTCGCCCGGCCGGTCCAGGAGCGCCGCGGCGTAGTGGCGGTCCTGGCTGCCTACGGCTACGATCATGCGGGTTCCCGCGGCCTCGTTGGCCTCGGCGATGTCCCCCAGATGATGCTTGTTCCAGTTGCAGTGATGCACCATGGAGGCAGTGATGCCGTAGTGGATGTCGCAGACCCGCGCCATCCGGTAGACCGCCAGCTGTGGACTGCAACCGAGCATGTCCGACAGTTCCGCCCGGTGTGCGTTCATGAAACCGGTGAAGGGGTTCACGGCATGATCCAGCCAGTCCGTCAGGGCCTCGTCCCGGGCCAGACCGATGAGGGGCTGTTCATGGTCATGGCCATGGGCCTTGACCAGTGCCGGGAGCAGCACCATGTCCTGCATGGGGATCGGGTCTGAGGACGGGACTTCCCGCCGTGTATGCAGTACTTCCAGTCGATTGCCCCAGGTCCGAAGCAGTCGGGGTCCGATTTCAGGGGTGTAGGGTCCCGCCTCCAGCAGGCGTCCGCCGCAAGCCAGGACATAGCCATCCTGGATGCGCCTGGCCCGGTCGGGTTCGGCCAGCGGGAGCATGAAGCGGGCTCGGCAGACAAAAGCGGGCGCATCGGGCATGACAGACCTCGGAAGGATTGGAAGGCAGCGCTGGCTCTGAAACACAGGAAAGATGGCATAAACTTGTCAATGGTAGGATTTTTTTTAGCCGCTATAAATTTTTATTCATCAGAAATGGTAATTCGTGTACCTTCCAACTGACCACTCACTGATCATCTTCCATGGACACCACCCGGGTACGCCAGACTCTCCCCAACCAAGGCACCTTGCGGGATCATGGCAGTAAGCGCGAATCTCAACTCACGACATGACCTTCTGAACGCACTCCAAGGCAGGGGATTCCATGTCCCACCCAGACCAGACCACGCCGCGGATCGTCCTGAAGGGGATCCGTAAGGTCTATCCCTCGGTGGTGGCCAACGATGGCATCGACCTGGAGGTCCTGCCCGGAGAGATCCATGCCGTGGTGGGGGAAAACGGCGCCGGGAAATCCACCCTCATGAAGATCATCTACGGGGTCACCCGACCGGATTCGGGCCAGATCCTGTGGGAAGGCAAGCCGCTGCGCATCCACAATCCCGCCCAGGCACGGGAACTGGGCATCGGCATGGTCTTCCAGCATTTCTCGCTCTTCGAGACGCTCACTGTGACGCAGAACGTGGCCCTGTCCATGCCTGGGCCCTTCGATCTGGAAGGCCTCGCCAAGCGCATCGAGGAAGTCTCCGAACGCTACGGGCTACCGGTGGACCCCAATCGGCTGGTGCATGATCTCTCCGTGGGGGAACGCCAACGGGTGGAGATCACTCGCTGCCTGTTGCAATCCCCCAGGCTGCTGATCCTGGACGAGCCCACCTCGGTGCTCACCCCCCAGGCGGTGCGCAAACTCTTCGAGACGCTGCGCCAACTCGCATCCGAGGGCTGCAGCATCCTCTACATCAGCCACAAGCTCGATGAGATCCAGGAGCTCTGCCACAAGGCTACGGTGCTGCGGGCTGGGCGCGTGACGGGTACTTGTGTGCCCTCCCAGGAGACCCCCAAGACCATCGCCCGCATGATGATCGGTGAGGACTTGCCTGTCTTCCAGCATGGTGAACCGACTGGGGATGGGGAAGTGCGGCTGCGCCTGGAGAACCTGTCCCTGGTGCCGGAGGATCCCTTCGGTGTGGTGCTGAGAAACGTGAACCTCGAAGTGCACAGTGGCGAGATCGTGGGCATCGCCGGTGTCTCGGGCAATGGCCAACAGGAGCTGATGTGGGCCATCTCCGGCGAGGAGCCGATCCGCGAAGGCAGCGCTGTGCAGGTCTGTGGCGTTCCCGCCGGACGCATGGATTCCGGTCGGAGGCGGTCGCTCGGTCTCTGCTTCGTGCCCGAGGAGCGACTGGGCCGGGGCGCAGTGCCACGGCTCTCCCTCGCCGAGAACGCCCTGCTCACCGCCTACCGCAAAGGCATGCTGGTGCTGGGGCTGATCCGCTTCGGATCCGCCCGCCGCTTCGCGGAAGAGTGCATCAAGCGCTTCGACGTGAAGTGCGGTGGGCCGACCTCCGAGGCGAAATCCCTCTCTGGGGGCAACCTGCAGAAGTTCATCGTGGGCCGGGAGATTATGCAGAACCCCAAGCTGCTGATTCTGGCGCAGCCCACCTGGGGTGTGGACGTGGGTGCCGCTTCCTTCATCCGGCGGCAGTTGCTGGAGTTGCGGGAATCTGGAACCGCCATCCTGGTGGTGTCCGAGGAACTGGACGAACTCTTCGAGATCTGCGACCGTCTGGTGGTCATCGCCAAGGGCAGCCTATCTCCCTCCAAGGTTACTTCCGAGACCGGTGTGGAGGAGATTGGCGTATGGATGAGCGGCATGTGGCCAGGGAATGGAATTGGAGAAACTGGCGAGGCGCCTGATGTTGCTTAGGATCGAACCCCGCCCGGAACCCTCCCGGCTCATGCGCTACCTATCGCCGCTGCTCGCGGTGGCCCTGATGCTGATCTGTGGCATGGTGCTGTTCCTGGCCTTGGGCAAGAGTCCCGTGGAAGGCTTCAAGGTCTTCTTCATACAGCCCATGGCGGACCGCTATGGTGTTGCGGAACTTTTCCTGAAGGCAACCCCCCTCATGCTCTGCGCCGTCGGGTTGTCGGTGGGCTTCCGCGGCAATGTCTGGAACATCGGCGCCGAGGGACAACTTCTGGTGGGCGCCCTGGCGGGGGGAGGCGTGGCCTTGTACTTCCCCCATACCCATAGCTTCCTCCTTCTGCCGGCCATGTTCGTGGCCGGGGCACTCGGTGGCATGCTCTGGGCCGCCATTCCGGCATGGCTGCGCACCCGCTTCAACGCCAACGAGATCCTCACCAGCCTCATGCTCGTTTATGTGGCGGAACTGTTGGTCTCCTGGCTGGTCCATG
>CAIXHJ010000313.1 GCA_903919165.1 uncultured Holophagaceae bacterium | reverse complement strand
CGCCGCAGGTCTTTTCAGGGATTGTTTCGGCATTCGACTGCTTTTCCAGATCAGCCGCCATCCGGCCGAATACCCCCGAGGCCTTTGCATATTCATCCCGATTTCTTCTTGCCATTTTCACATCTCCTTTGCCTCATTGCAGTAAGGGGGTCGCCCGGGCGGCAACCCCCCTAACCCTCCAGCTTTAACCCAGTCCCTGCACCGTACGCTGGATGATGTTGTCCTGCGTCTTGCGGCTGATATCCACGAAGTGGGCGCTGTAGCCCGCAACCCTCACGATGACTTCCGTGTACTTCTCCGGGTCTCTCTGGGCGCTCCTGAGGGTCTCGTCCGACACGCAGTTGAACTGGATATGATCAAGGCCGAGTGCGTACCAGGTGTTCATGTACGATTTCCAGAGCTGATATCCTTTTTCCCCGGCGAGCTGGGTGGGGGACAGCCTCTGGTTCAAGAGGAAGGCCCGTCCGTCGGAGATATGGTCGATCTTGGCACACGAGTTCAGCACCGCGGTCGGCCCCTTCTTATCGAGCCCCGGCCCGGGCGAGATGCCGCCGTCATACAGGGCGTCTCCAAGTCGGCGTCCGTTGGGCAAGGCCCCCACGATATTGGCATAGTGAATATTACCGCTGACATTTTCGGGCAGAATCGGCCAGTTGTTGCCCATTGGGTCCTTGAGTACGCGTCCGAACTTGGCCGCATCCCGCAGGCACCTGAGCATGATGTTGTCGACATAGTCATCGTCATTGCCCCACTTGGGTGCATTGCGGACGAAATCCAGCCGCATCTCCTCATGGCCTTCCCAGTTGTCGGCGATGGCCTGCTTCAGCTTGGCCATGTTATATTTCTTGTCATCGAAGACCAGTTTTTTTATCGCTGCCAGGCTGTCGATGTTTTCAACCCAGGTAAAGGCCGTTATCCAGGAATTGCCGCGGCTGATCGAAGGATCCATCACTTCCAGGCCGCTTTCGACCGAACGTTCGGAGATGGCCGACAGGTACGGGCGCGGGGTCCACTTCGAGGCCAGGATTCTGGCCCGGTTCACCGGACGGACCAGGATACTGAAGATGGTTTTCATCTGGCTGATCCATGCGTCGTACACCTGCTCGAAATCGGTGAAGGTGGCAGCATCGGGCGTTTCGGCCCCAATCTGCATGTTGATGACCGGGTCGAAGCCACTGGTCATGACATACTCGATGATCTTGGCGCAGTTGGCCGTGGCGTTGGCCATGCGCATGGGCTGAAATCCATGCTTGGTGGTCGGGTTGGGCGACATGCAGGCCTGGTGCACCCAGGTGCGGGCCTCTTCGATGGGATGTCCGTGCCAGTTCATGGAATTGGCGATCAGAATCGGATCGTTGCGCATGGAGGGATAACCGAGCCCATGGCGGATGCACTCGAAGCATTCGCGCAGAACCTCGTCCTTGACCTTGGGGTGCCAGCGGAAGCTGAAGGTCGGATTGGCGACCCTGACCAGACGGGCGGCCTGTAAGAGCGCGATCGTCATGTCATTGCAGGCGTCGCTCCCGTCCTTGTTTACCCCGCCCAAAGTCCAGACCCAGGTCCCTTCTATTCCCTGAAGCCCTTCCCGCGCAAATTTGGGCTTGTACTGAGAGACCTCGGCGGCCCGGATCAGGAACTCACCGACCAGATCCATGGCCTGATCCTTGGTGAGGCGCTTGTCGATGTTGACGTCCTTGTCGTAATACGGTCCGTGATAATAATCCGGCCGGGAAGGCCAGGCGCCCTCGATGGCCTCGGTCCGGCTGAAGAGCTGGATGAAGAGGTCATACTGGAGCGACTCCTGCAATGTTCTAGGCGGCTTGGCAGGCACCTGTTCGCAGGCCTCGGCGATCTGTAAGAGCTCTTCCTTGCGGGCATTGTCGGTCTCGTAATTCTCTGCGATAATCCTGGCCAGGCGCGCATAGCGCATAGCATGACGGATACCGGCCTCGAGGGTTATCTTCATGGCCTCCCACATGTTCATCTTGTCATACAGATCGCTCATTTCCGTGGTGGCGCCGGGTGTATGGACCTTGGCGTCCGCCTCGTCGATCTG
>CAIXHJ010000312.1 GCA_903919165.1 uncultured Holophagaceae bacterium | reverse complement strand
GTCTGAAAAAGGCCGTCTTTGTTGAGTTCCATGGGAATCATTTGTTCTGACCCGCCCCGGTTTGTTCACTTGGCCAGTCTTTCACGGCGGTAACACGGGTTCAAATCCCGTTAGCCCTACCAGCAAAAGAGCCTAGAGAAGTCTAGGCTCTACTTGTTTTAAAACGGCAGATTGAATAACAAAATTCCGTCTATCGGGCAATCATCGGGCAAAAGCCTTCCTGGACGATCCCGATCCACGCCGAATTGAAGACTAGGTTCCGGCCTCATTCATGGTGCGATCCAATCATTGCTGCGAACTGCCCGATGGGCTTCGACGCCAGTCAGGTAATCAGTGAGGTACCCTCGTCCACTGACCTGAGAGAAACCTTCCGGAAGCCATCACGACGCGCCCGCGGACCCCGGCTTCCAGACATCCTGCGACGATCTTTCTCCTAGCCTGGAAGAACGCGAGCGGGATGTAATGCTCCAGACGACCCCGGTGGTGAGGCCCTACCACCGAGGGTTTGGCGCAGGAGGGGACTCGATGGCATTGAACGCGGTGTGGCTAGGGCTGTTCTTCCTGGCCGGAATCCTGGGCACCTGGCGCTGGTTCACGGGCGCCGACCCCCAGGTGTTCGCGGCCATGGCCCAGGCGACCTTCGACTCGGCCAAAACTGGCTTCGAGATAGCGCTGGGGCTCACCGGAACCCTCACGCTCTGGATGGGCTTGATGAAGGTGGGCGAAGCGGCCGGGGCCGTCCGGCTTCTGTCCAAAGCCCTGTCCCCGCTGCTGCAGCGCGTGTTCCCCGGGCTGCCCTCCGATCACCCGGCTTCGGGCGCCATGGTGCTCAACTTCGCCGCCAACCTGCTGGGCCTCGACAACGCCGCCACCCCGGCGGGCCTCAAGGCCATGAAGGAGTTGGAGACCCTCAATCCGAACCCGGGCACCGCCACTGACCACCAGGTGATGTTCATGGTGCTGCACGCGGCGAGCCTCACCTTGTTTCCGGTGAGCATCATGGCCCTGCGTGCGACCGCGGGCGCCAGGAACCCGGCCGATATCTTCCTGCCGATCCTGGTCGCCAGCGCCTGTTCGGTGGCGGGTGGCTTCCTCGCCGTGGCTCTGGTGCAGCGCGTGAAGCTGTGGGACCCGGTGCTCCTCGCGTGGATCGTCGGCGTCGCGGTCCTGCTCGGCGGCGGGGTCTCACTGATCGCCAGACTTCCCCACGACCGGGTCGAGTCGGTGTCCACCACGTTGGGGACCGGCCTGATGCTGGCGGCGATCCTCTGGTTCCTGGCGTTGGCCTCCTTCAAGAAGGTGAACGCCTGGGAGGTGTTCATCGAGGGCGCCAAGGAAGGCTTCCATACCGCCCTTTCGCTGATCCCATTCCTGGTGGGCATCCTGGTGGCGGTAGGGGTCTTCCGCGCCTCGGGTGGCATGCAACTGGTCGTGAGGGGGATCTGGGCCTGCGTGGCGTGGACCGGCCTGCCGGCGGACTCGGTGGGTGCGTTTCCCACCATGCTCATGAAGCCGCTGTCCGGCGGCGGCGCGAGGGGTCTTACCGTCGACGCCATGAAGGCGTTCGGTCCGGATTCGTTCACGGGCAGGCTTTCGTGCCTGCTCCAGGGCAGCACGGATACGACCCTCTACGTCATCGCCCTCTACTCCGGTGCCATCGGGCTCAAGAAGACCCGCTACGTGCTGCCCTGCGCCTTGTTCGCCGACCTTTGCGGCTTCGTGGGCGCCTTCGCCATGGCCATGATCTTCTTCCGGTAGCTGCGTTGGGTGACCCAAAGAGAAAGGCCACCGAGTAGGGGTGGCCTAAATCTATTATTCACTGGCTCGATGGATGAGATGTGAAGTCGAGTTGCCCCCGCAGTAAACCAACACCGCAGAATCAGTGGTTACAAAATTGGTCTGTGGGTATACCCATTCAAACCAGCGGGACCTACCAGAAGCGCGCCCAACCAACAGTCGGGCGTTTGCGTTACCGGGGACAGATTCAACTTCTCGACCCATTTCTATTATGTATTTCAGGACTTAGATTTCATGCGCAGTCTCCGCATCCGCTCTCATTCCTAGGCATGAGAATCGAGTTGAGTAGAGAGATGGACCACATTCTCGGGTTCTCAGTCTTCATTGGGGCGCGAGATCAGGGTTGCGTGTTACCTCTGGCGGCTTTCCCGCCCGGATTGCATTCGGGATTTGGAGG
>CAIXHJ010000311.1 GCA_903919165.1 uncultured Holophagaceae bacterium | reverse complement strand
GGCCGGCGACATCGCCGAGAGCGCCCCGGTGGTCTGGTCGATGGTGAACTGATCGACGGTGCCGATCTGGATCGTCACGTAGAGGTACTTGCCTGAGGGATGGATTGCGAGGAAGTTGGGGAACACGTAGGTGGTCAAGGCCGAGGACGCCTGCGTGAGCGTTCCACCCGAGCCGATGGTGTACTGGACCACGGCGGCCCCTGGGTTTTTCGAGCTCACCGCATAGGCCCACTTGCCCGAGGGATGCACCGCGATGTCCGTGGATCCGCCGCCCGCCGCGACGACGGCCGGCGTCATCGCCGCGAGCGCCCCGGTGGTCTGGTCGATGGTGTACTGGGAGATGCTGCCCCCCGTGTTGCTCGCGCCACCTTTTAAATTGGTCACGTAAACGTATTTCCCGGAGGGGTCGACCGCTAGACGGTTGGGGTCGTATTCACAGTTGATCGTGGCTGGCGTCAGGGCCGTGAGCGCGCCATTCGGGCCCATGGTCAACTGCGAGACCGTACCTGGGGCATCGTACTGGTTCACCACGTAGGCATAGCCGAGGTTGGTGGTCACGGGCCATTGGGCGAACAGGGTCACGTTGGCCGTGCCCATCGTGAAGGTCTGGCCCGCCGTGTAGGCCGTGCCCGTCCCGCCCGCCGCCGTGTTCCACCCGGAGAAGGAATCCCCGGTCTTCACAAGACTGCCTGTGTTTCCAAGCACGGTGACGGTCTGACCCTGCTGGTAGGTGGCCGGGTCCACGGGCACGCTGCCGCCCGTGCTGCCGTTGCCGTTGTAGGTCACCGTGTAGGTCGCAGGGCCAGCAGTCCACTGGGCGTAGAGGGTCACATTGGCCGCGCCTATGGTGAAGGTCTGACCTGGGTTGTAGGCAAAGCCAGTGCCGCCCGCCACGGTGTTCCAACCCGCGAAGGAGGCCCCGGTCTTCACGAGATTGCCCGTATTGCCGAGCACTGTGACCGTCGCCCCTTGAGCGTAGGCGCCGGAATCGGTCGGGACGCTGCCGCCCGTGCTGCCGTTGCCGCTATAGGTCACGGTAAAGGTCGTGGGCGGGGGGGGCGTGGAACTCGTCCCGCCGCCACCGCCCCCGCCGCCGCAGGCCATCGCCAGCAGGGTGAAGGCCACGGCTGCCGTGCATCGCGCAACGGCATACCAGGTTCTACCAGGACCGTTTCCCATATTGCCTCCAGGGTTAAGGGATAGGAAATTTTCGCGCTATCGTCGGTGTTGACGATTTTCCGCACGGTTACACTCTGGATTGCGCAGACTGGAATAAAATTGACTCACAGTTTTTTTGGACGCGGTTACGACACCTTTTGGACGATAGTCCTCTTCCGATAAGCGACCCATCTACCCGCAACGCCTACGGGGATCCTCATGGAAACGGAACCGGGAGAGATCACTCTGCTCCTGGCCAAATGGAAGGCCGGCGAACCGGAGGCCTTCGAGCAGCTCGTACCCCTGGTCTATTCCCATCTCCGGGAGGTCGCTGCCACCTACATCCGGCGGGAGAAGGGTCCTGGGACGATGCAGGCGACCTCCCTGGTCCACGATCTCTACCTGCGACTACGGAACCAGAAGAAGGCCGACTGGGGGGATCGGGTCCATTTCTACACCTTCTGCGCGAAGGTGATGCGGATGATCCTGATCGATCATGCCCGCGGCCATCAGGCGCAGAGGCACGGGGGGGCGGCCCAGCACATCCCGCTCAGCGAAGACCTTGCGTGGGTGGAAATCGGAAGCCCTGAACTGATCGAGCTTGACGGTGCGCTGGAGGCCCTGGGCCAGGTCGATGCGACCATGACTCAGCTCATCGACCTGCGCTACTTCCTCGGCTACACCGCCGAGGAGACTGCCAACTTGATGAATCTCTCAAAGGCGACGGTGGATCGACACCTTAACTTCGCGAAGGCCTGGCTCTTTCGGAGGATGAATCCGGTCCTGCGCAAGCACCCCAGGAAAGCTTGAGTCACTCTACTCCCGCATTGCGCAATCTAGACAGTGCAGCACGAAGTCCACTGGAGTATGGCCGTGTCATCCAACCACGCACCTTCAGAAAATGAACCGCCGGGTTTCTTGGAGCGGATGGAGTCCATTTTCAACCAGGTCCTGGCTGCGCCGGAAGATGCTCAGGCTTCAATTCTGGAGAGTCAGTGTCACGGCGACCCTGCGCTCCAGGCTGAAGTGCTTTCCCTACTCGAGGCCTTCCAGTCTGAGAAGAAATTCGCATCGCAATGGTCCGCCGAGGTGCGCGCGGAAGAAGATTCGGGTTCCCAGGCCCGATGGATCGGTCCCTACCAGCTGGACCGCCTGCTGGGGCGAGGAGGCATGGGCGCCGTCTACCTGGCCCAGCGGATCGATGGACAGTTCCAGCAGCAGGTGGCTATCAAACTGATTGATCTGCCCCTGGCCACCGACCTGTTCCGCGAGCGCTTTCGTCAGGAACGGCAAATCCTGGCGCGACTCGTCCACCCCTTTATTGCTCCCCTGCTGGATGGCGGCGCAACCGAGGATGGCGATTTGTACCTGGCCATGGAGTATGTCGATGGCGTGTCCATCGATCGCTACTGCCAGGACAACCATCTCCCTATTCGGGACCGGCTGCTTCTCTTCAGGAAGGTTTGTGCCGCCGTGCACTTTGCGCACCAGAATCTGGTGGTCCATCGGGATCTCAAGCCGGACAACATCCTGGTTCTGAACGATGGAACGCCGAAGTTGCTGGACTTCGGCACGGCAAAGCTGCTGGCCCCGATGCAAGCCGCTCTTGTCACCAGCGATCTGACTCGGCTGGGTTTGCATTCCTTCACGCCGAACTATGCGAGCCCCGAGCAGGTGCTGGGGGAATCCATCACCACCGCCTCGGATACCTATTCGCTTGGGGTGCTGCTCTATCTGCTGCTGGCGGGGATCCCCCCCTATGTGCTCAAGGACTGTACCACGGCTGAGATGCTGCGCGTGATCTGCGGCGAGCAGCCGCGCAAGCCCAGCACGGTATCAGTCGCTTCGGAACGGCCGGATGCCGATCTGGATGCCATCGTGCTCAAGGCGCTGCGCAAGGAACCGCAGGAGCGCTACCGGTCGGTCGACGAGTTCGCCTCGGATATCCAGGCCTACCTGGACGGGCGGCCGGTCCTAGCGCGACGCGGAACCCTCCGCTACCGGGCTGGCAAGTTCGCGCGGCGGAACAAGCTCGCCCTGGGGGCTGTATTCCTCCTGTTCACCACCCTGGTGGCCGGTCTGGCCGGCGTGCTTTGGGAGTTCCGGGTGGCGACCTTGGAGCGCCGGAGGGCCGAAGCCCGGTCGGAAGACATGCGACAGCTGAGCCAGAGCCTGCTGTCGGAGATCGACGAGGCCGTCAAGCAGCTCCCGGGATCGACCCCTGTCCGCAGACTCTTGGTGGAGCGCGTCCTGCAACACCTGGACCACATGGCCAAGGATGTGGCCGGCGACCGGTTGACCCAGTTGGATCTGGTGGAAGCCTATACGCGCCTGGGCAACCTGCAGGGCAATCCCTACGACCAGAACATCGGTGACGAGCAGGGGGCCCTGGTGAGCCTCACCAAGGCCGTCACCCTCGCCAAGGCGCTCAGGGCTGCCACACCCGATAGCCCTGCTGTGCTCGAGCCTCTGGCCCTGGCAGAGCGGTCCCGCAGCGAGATCCTTGGATTTGCCGGCCGTCCCCAGGAATCCATCGCGTCGATGCGCGACGCAGCCGCCATCTACGACCTGCTCCTGGCCCACTCGAAGCCGTCCGCTGCCCAGGTCGCGGAGGCCGCATCCACCTACGCCAGCCTGGGTGACCAGCTCGGGCAGATCGGCGCACCGAGCCTCGGCGATACCGGCGGCGCCCTCCAGATGTACCGCAGGGCGCTCGAGCTGTCGCTACGTGCCCTCCAGATCGATCCCGCCTTCACCCGCTCGCAGCGGGCGGTGGGCATCGATCACCTGAAGATCGGCGGCATCCTGGCTGACACAGAGCCGGAGAAAGCCATCGAGGAGTACCAGCTCTCATTGGCCGCCTGGGCTGTGCAGCCAGCAGCCGAGAAGGCCGACGCCACGACCCGGCGCCTAGTGGCCTCCACTCACCGGAAATTGGGCATGGCCTTGACCGAGGCCCGGATGTACGGCCCGGCTTTGGCTGCATTCAAGCAGGCCCGCGGTTCCTTCGAACTGCTGGCGGCGGCCGATACCCAGGACACGCGCTCCCAGCACGATCTCGAGATCGTGCTTTCCAATGAGGCCCTCACCTACCTGGACCTGCTGGACCCTCTATTGAATCCCCTTCGCGAGCATGACCAAGCGAACACACAGCATGCGGTCGACCTACTGGAACGCTCGATTACCATCCTGCAGCGCCTGGTCACCCTCAGCCCGGGCAACCTGGGCATGTCCATCCCCCTTGCCTACAACAAAGTGCTGGCCGGCACACTCAGGCAGCGCCTGCCTGGCCCCAAGGACGGTGCTGAGCAGGTTGCCTCCGGCCTGGAAGCGTTGCGCACCAAGGCCTTGGCTGACAACGCCACCGTCCAGACCCTGGACTGCGCTTCCTCTGCCCTGTTGATGGCCCTTCCCGCCCGCCTCCGGAATCCTGAGCTGGCCATCCAGTTCGTCGAGCGCATGGTCAGCCAGACCCACCGCCAGAAGCCTTTCTACCTGTTGTCTCTGGCGCAGGCCTATCGCGCGGCTGGCCAGCTGGAGAAGGCCCGGGCTACCGCCAGGGAAGGGCTGGCCCTGCTGCCCCGCCTGAAGCCTGTAGTCCCCCGGACTCGCCTCCGGATCCTGCTCGAGGCCGAGTTGGAAGGGAGCCACCGGTCATAGTTGGAAGGGAGCCGCCGATCCTGGTTGCATCCACCGGCCCACTTCGGCACACTGGGCAGATCATGATTCCTGTCGCGACCCTCAACCCGCCGCCCAGCCAGCCCACCTCCGGTGCGCCGGCAGGAGGGGTTTGAGCCAGCCGCCTTTACGGTCTGCTCACCTCCACCCCCGCGTCGCACACCGACCCGGGGGTTTTTCTTTCCGCAGGTTCCCATGAATCACATCCCTGAATCC
>CAIXHJ010000310.1 GCA_903919165.1 uncultured Holophagaceae bacterium | reverse complement strand
TCCTCGGTTGCGGCGCGCCAGGTGTGGGGTTCGCCATCCACATCCCACCAGCGCAGCACCAGCTTCCGGGGATGGCGGGGATCGGACCAGAGCCAGTCCAGGCAGCGGGCAGCCAGGGCCACCTCCTCGGGCAGCCGGGGCGGCTGGAGCCGCCAGCCGTGGCGGGCATGGCCGGGGCGCTCCGTGAGCAGGGGCAGCCGGGGCCGGTCCTCGCCCCGAACCCGGGCCCGCAGATCCGGTGCCAGCTTGGGGTTCGTCAGTTCCGCCAGCACCGGCAGGGGCACGGGCTGGAGGTCGCCGAAGCAGCGCAGGCCCAGGCGGTGGAAGCGTTCGTGCAGGCGCGGCGCCAGATCCGGGAGGCGGCGCAGGGGCTGGGGGGCGAGGAAGGTGCTCTCGGCGCCGTCCACCACCAGCTCCAACTGATGCTCGACGTGGGCGGCGATCTGGGCGGCGGTGGCGCTCAGGGACAGGCCCCCGTGGCTTGCCCAGCCGTACCGCTCGGCCAGCTCGTGGCGCATGCGCTGGGCGGTGTCCGCCAGGGGCCCGAAGAGCCTCTGGGTGCCCTGGAGCTCCACCAGGGCCTCGCCCAGGCGCCCCAGCTGCCCCTGGGGCGTCCAGCGCTGGAGGAAGTCGCTGAGGCTGCCCTGGGCCTCCCACCAGACCTGGGGCGAGGGCTCCAGCACCCGCAGGCCCGGCGCCACCCGCAGGGCCTGGTCCAGGGGCAGGCCCGGCGCCAGGCCCCCGGCCCGGCCCAAGCGGTTCACGAACCAGAGGCTGGGGGAGCGGGGACTGTCAGGGTTAAGGAAAGCCAGGGGCCGGTCCCGCAGGGCCCCGTCCCGGCCACAGGCCAGCTGGAACGGCAGTTCGGGGACCCACATCGCCAGCACCGGAACCTCCAGAAGGGATCCAAGTATGGCGAAAATTTAACGAAAAACAAGTCTCCGAATTCTTCCCGCAACCCGCGCCGCGGTTCGCGGTGGGTTGCCCATCGACCACCCCGGGGTTGTCAACCGACGCGTTCCCAGGTCAGGGTTCGCGTGATCGATTCGCCCTGGGCGGTGGCCGTCTGCAGTTGGATCATGAACCGGTCGCCCTTCACGGTCATGGCCCGGGTGAGCACCATCCCGACATTCTCCTTCGACAGAGAGCCCAGGAGCCGCTGGGTGACGGTGCCCTGCGCGGTATCCACGGCATAGGTGCCGAAGTAGGCGTCGTACCCCCCTTGGGCGCGGCTGTTGTTCGGCCCCCCCGCCGGCGCGTCGGCCAGCACCCCGAGCGATCCCGCTTCATGAACTGGGCCGCGAAGTGTCCGGACCGGTCGTAGTAGAGCAGGGCGATGGGATCTTCGCCCAGGGCAGGATCGAGGCTGCGCGCTCCCGCCGGGGTGAGGTCGATCCTGGAGAGCAGGCTCCAGGTGCCAGGGAGGGCAGCTGAGAGGGGCGCGGAGGCGGGGCTGGAGGGGGTGTCCATGCGGAGTTCCTTGGGGTGGAGGCCAGAACGGGCAATCGCCGTGGACGCCCATCCCGGCCGGAGGAAGGGCGTCAATCGAGAGGCGCGGCAGGGGCGAATGACTGGGGGAGCGGCGCAGGCCGCTTCTCCAGGATGACCAGCGCGATGCCACCCAGGATGGCCACCGAGGCCAGCCCCAGGCGCAGGGTCAGGTGCTCACCAAGGAAGGTGATGCCCCCGAAGGCCGCCAGCACCGGGACGCTGAGTTGCACGCTCGCGGCCGTGGTAGCCCGCAGGCCAGGCAGGGCGGTGTACCAGATGGCGTAGCCAAGGCCGGAGGCCAGGACGCCCGAGGCCACCGCCGCCGCGCAGCCCGCCGCGTCCAGGGAGGCACGGCCCTGCATCAGCAGGCTCAGGACGAGGGCCAGCGGCACCGTGCGGAGGAAGTTGCCCGCGGTGACGCGGATGGGATCGCCCGTGTCCTTCCCTCGCAGCGAGTAGATGCCCCAGGCGAATCCGGCGCTCAGCATCAGGACCGCGCCCAGCAGCGGCGGCGCCGACACCCCCGGGAGCAAAAGGCCAACCAGACCCGCGAGGGCGAGGGCGAGCCCAAGGAGTTGCAGCCCGCCGAGCCGCTCGCCCAACCAGAGCCCGCGGGCGATCATGGTGGCCTGCACCGCCCCGAAAAGCAGCAGCGCCCCCATGGAAGCGGGCAGGCTCACATAGGCGAAGGAGAAGCCCGCCGCGTACACGAACAGGGCGAGGGCGGATGCCCAGTGCCCCCTCCCGGCCCGTCCGCGGCGGCCCAGGGCAGCGATCAGCCAGAGCGTGACCGCTCCAGCGGACAGTCGAAGGGCGGTGAAACTCGCCGGGTCGATGGCGGTGTGCTTCAGCGCGACGCGGCAGAGCAGCGAGTTGCAGGCAAAGGCGATCATGGCCAGGGAGGTGAGGGACAGGACGCGTGCCAGGGACATGGGGGCCACCTCAAGGGACGCCAGGGTGCACAAGGGTAGCTGTCTATGGTCCCAGCCACCAGGGATGGGCTGAACCGAGCCTGGATTGCAGCCAGAGCCCCCAGCCCTGGGGGCCCTGCTCTGCGATCCCGCGCAGCGGGGTACAGGAGGACGCGGCAGAAGCCGCATCCGATCGCAGGCTGCCAGGAGCCTTGTGCGCAAAGGCCGCAGGCCGTGCGCTCAAGGACTCTAGCTGGTGGTGCTCACATCTGAAACCGGTGCGTGCATTCCACCCAACTCTCGGAGCCGTCGCGGTATTTCTCGCGCTTCCAGATGGGCACGCGTTGCTTGATCTCGTCCATGATCCAGGCGGCAGCCTGGAAGCTTTCGGCGCGGTGAGCGCTGCTGGTGGCAACGATCACGGCGGCTTCGGTGAGGGGCACCACGCCGATGCGGTGGTGGATGGCGCAGCGGGTGAGTCCATAGCGCTCGATGGCCTTCTCGCGCAGAAGGCCCAGCTCCTTCTTGGCCATGGGCACGTAGGCCTCGTAGGCCAGTTCCAGCACGGGTCGGCCTTCGTGGTGATCCCGGGCCCGGCCCTCGAAGAGAACGAGGGCCCCGGCATGCGGGTCCTCCATGACACTTCGTAAAGCCATCACGTCCAGAGGCGCTTCCTGAACCGCTATCCAGGGAATCATGCGTGTCTCCGCTTCAATGCCAACCATACACTGAACCGTTTTCCGAGGTTCACCATGGCCAGTCCGCACATCGACCCGAAGGCCGTCTTCGACACCCTCGGCCGCCACATGCTGGTGGACGGCTTCCACTTGGTGATGGATCTCGAGAAGTCCCACGGGTCCTGGATCGTGGACGCCAGGGATGGTCGCAAATATCTGGATTTCTACACCTTCTTCGCCACTGCCCCCCTGGGTCACAACCACCCCCGCCCCCGGGAGGCCGCCTTCGTGCAGCGCCTGGGCGAAATCGCCGTCCACAAGCCCGCCAATTCCGACATCTACACCACGGCCTTCGCGGAGTGGGTGGAGGCCTTCGGCACTCACGCGGCG
>CAIXHJ010000309.1 GCA_903919165.1 uncultured Holophagaceae bacterium | reverse complement strand
CGGAACACTCGACGAATGGCCCGTCTGCTGAAGGCCAGGACCATCAGGCCCAGCGCTCCGAGGACCCACCACCAGAATCTTGGAATCATGGGGGAAGTATGCCGTGGATCCTCACCCTCTGCTAAGGATCGAGGGGCGGTGATTCGGATGGGGGGCGTTGCCCCTACTTCGCGTTCAGCACCCGGAGGCCGATGCCAAGCACCAGTGTGATGAGAACGCAGACGGTCGCGCCGTTTGTCTTCAGCCGCATCGTGTATCGTGCGGCAAGGAAGAGCAGCACGGCTTCGGCTATGAAGAAGAGGTCGAGGGTGTAGAGGAGGGCATGGAGTTTCACGTTCTCCAACGGCACGTAATAACCCACAGAGGTCGGCGAGATCTTCTCGGGAGTCAGCCCACCGATGGACTTGACCAGACAGATCAGACTGACCAGCAGCATGTAAGGGAGGCGCACCAGGCTGGGGACCGCGACGGCGCTCAGGGCCAGACGGTAGCTGGGGGCCTCGTTCTCAGCGGTGCTCTTGCCCACCAGCCAGTAAAAGAGCGCCATCAGGAACGTGAGAGTGGCCGTGAAGAATATGGTGGTGAAAACGCTGAGTGGAACGATGAACTTCTTGTAGAAGCCCACGATCATGTCGATCTGCGACGAGGCTATCTGCGGATTTTTCTCCAGGGCTGGTCGCAGCATTTCATCCACGTCCACCTTCAGGCCCCACAGTATCGTAAGGATGACGCCCGCCAGGACGGTCATGCCCAGGGCCCAACCCCAGCTGGGAGTGGCGTTCAGTCGCCGGAAGAGTTCCGCAGGGGAGGTGAACACCCCGACGATCTGATCCGCGAGGCTGGGGGCGGGGGGCTTCGGTGGTTCGGGATGCTCGCCGTACAGGGAGTCAGACCGATCGCTCATGGCATGAACCTCATGGGGAATCCCAGGAACTCTAGCGCAACGGGAACACTCCAGCCAGGACCGCCGATGATACATTGACGCATTGACCCTGTTCCCCTCCCGGAGTTTCGTCCCCATGTCCGTCCTGGATCGGATTGCTGAACGGCAGTTGGTGGTGGTGACGGGAAAGGGTGGCGTGGGCAAGACCACCCTCACGGCGGTGTTGGGACGTCTGTTGGCGGATCGCGGGAAGCGGGTGTTGCTGCTGGAAGTGGATCCCCGGGAGAGCCTCCATCAGGCTTTGGGGACGGAACCCTCGGGAGGCGGGATCGTGCAGGCAGGGCCCGGTCTGTCGATCCAAAACCTCCAACCTGACGCGGTGATCGAGGGGCTGGTTAGGGAGAAGGTTCCCATCCCCTACCTGGCCCGGAAGATCACGGAGAGTGTCGCCTTTCACCAGTTCGTGGAAGGCGCACCGGGACTGAAGGAGACGGCCCTGCTGGGACACGCCTACCGCGTCCTCCATGGCGGCCACCGCCCCCGGACGGACCTGGTGATCGTGGATGCCCCTGCCACGGGGCATAGCGCCACCATGTTGGCCGCTCCCGGCCTGCTTGCCCAGGCTGCCGAAGGGGGGCAGTTGGGGGCCATGGCCTCTGACCTGGCCGCCTTCCTGGCCGATGCATCCCGTTGCGGGGTGGTGCTCGCCACCCTTGCGGAGGAGATGCCGATTCAGGAGACCCTCGAACTGATTGCGCTGCTCCGGGCGAAACTGGGGATCCGGCCTGACCTGATTGTGGCGAATGGGATGTATCCGCCCCTTCCCCCTGGCGCAGCCCAGGACCCTGGCAGGAGTCTCTGGAGGGCTCGCCGTCGATTGAACGAGGCCGAACTCGCCCGTCTCTCCGCTTCTTGGGACGGATCCCTGCTGGAATTACCCCTGCTGCCCTTGGATCGGGGGCCGGCCCTGGTGAACGCACTCGCCAGTCTGCTGAAAAGGGCCGAACCATGAGCGGCGCTCTGCTGACGGGACGCCTCATCGTGGTCGTAGGCGCGGGAGGGGTCGGCAAGACCACCCTGGCGGCGGCGCTGGCCCTGGGATCGGCTAAGGAGGGCCGGCGGACCCTGGTGATGACCTTCGATCCCTCCCTGCGCCTCAAGGATGCACTCGGGGTGGCGGAGGCGGCGAAGGACGAGCCCATCCGAGTGATGGAAGACGGTCCGGGCTTCCTGGACGCGGCGCTTCTCGACGCGAAGCACACCTTCGATCGTCTGATCCGGACCTACGCTCCTGACCCAGCAGCTGCCAAGCGGATCTTCTCGAACCGCTTCTACCGGGACATGGCTGGCAACCTTTCAGGAATCCTGGAATACATGGCCATGGAACGGCTCTTCGAGATGCAGGCTTCGGGCCGGTACGACTGCATCATCCTGGATACCCCTCCCACCCGCCAAGCCATGGATTTCCTCCAGGCGCCGGATCGCATGATGAACCTGGTGGACAGCAAGGCCATCCGGTTCGCGATGGATCCATGGTGGGATGACGCAGGGCGGAAGAACCTGGCCTTCCGTATCGCGGTCAAAGGGGCTATGGAACTGTCGGATCGCATCATTGGACGCCGGTTTCTATTGGACGTGGTGGAGTTCATTAGGGCCTTCGCTCCCCTTTTCGATGGCTTCCGAAGCCGCGCGGAGGAGGTTCGGAACCTGCTCCAGGCAGACGAAACCCGGTTCCTCCTGGTGGCAGGCCCGGGTCCGGACCGGGTCCCGGACGCGATGTTCTTTCTGCGCAAGCTCAAGGAAACGGGTCACCACCTCGGTCCCATCCTCGTGAACCAAGTGCATCCGGATCCGGGCCCGGTCGCAAAGAATGATGAGGGGCTTACCCTTTTACGCTTCCTGGCCGGCCGGGACCAACGCGGCCTGGCGCTGCTGCGAAGCCTCTTCCCGGGCGAGCGGAAGATCATCCCCATCGCGCTGGAACCCGTCCCGCCGGCGGATCTGCGCACGCTGGCCCTGCTTTTTGACAAGTTGTCAACAACAACATCGATTTGAATAAATGCCTGAAGTAAATACCGCATCGCGGAGAAAAACACTGGCATTATTGCCGCAATGCGGTAAACTGGATTCTAGGAAGAGGTCCAGAAATGATCCGCCTCATCAAACGCTACGGTGGCGCCAGCCGCAAGCTCTATGACACCGAGGAGAGTCGATACGTTTCCCTTGAGGAACTCTCGGCCTGGATCCGGGCTGGGCAGGAGCTTCAGGTTGTGGACAGCGGGACCGGCGAAGACGTGACCGCCCAGACCCTTGCCCAGAGCATCTACGAGGACCAGAGGCGGGGGCACTCCCTCCTCTCCGGGGACCTCCTGCATGAGATCATCCGTCGGGGCAGCCAGGCCTTCACCGAAGGGGTCGAGCAGGTCCAGGCAAAGGTGGACCGCCTGGTCCGCAGTTCGGTGGATCGCCTCGCCCATGTAGGCGGCGCCCAGGAGGACATGGCCCTTCTACGCCGGCGACTCGCCGAGCTCGAAGCCGCCTTGGCCGACCTGGAAGTCCACACAAACGCCCGGAAAGGCTCCGGCCGCTCCGCGCGTTCCGCAATCAAGCAAGTTAGCCCCAACCATCCCGGCCACGGTGCCGGCTGAAAGGAGAAAGAACATGGCTACCAGGAAGAAAGCACATACGAACCCCGGGCTGAAGGACTCCGCCTATGAGATCTGGCTGGCGGGCCTCGGCGCCTTCAACCTCGCCGGCGAGGAAGGAAGCAAACTCTTCAAGCACCTCGTGGAAAAGGGAAGCGAGCAGGAGGAGACGAACAAGGAGTGGATCAACAACCTGACGGAGCGTGCGCAGGGTCTGAAGGGCGATGCCAAGAGCGTCCTGAGCAAGGTCACTTCACCCATTGAAGACGGCCTTGCCGCCGCCATGCAGCGCCTGGGTGTGCCGACCCGCAGCGAGATCGTCAAGCTCACCCATCGGGTGGAGGAACTCACCAAGCTCGTGGCCCAGTCCAGGGCCGCGGGTCAGCCCAAGCCCAAGCCCAGGGCCCGCGCCGCAAGGGCCTGAGGGCTTTATGGCTTCGCTGCGCCGCGGGAAGGGACGGCGGCTGGGGCTTGCTTTGGCCTCAGGAGGCATGTTGGGGGGCGTCTACGAGGTGGGCGCCCTCCGGGCCCTTGAGGAATCCATTGATGGGCTCGACCTGAACCGGATGGATGTCTACGTCGGGGTGAGCGCCGGCGCTTTCGTCGGCTCCCATCTCGTCAACGGGATCACGGTGACGGAGATGATCCGGGGCCTGCGGGCGGAGGCTGGAAAAGAAACGCTCTTTGATCCTTCCATCTTCTTTAGGCCGGCCCTCAGGGAGATGCGGAGACGGGGACTCCAACTCCCTTGGGTCATCGCAGACGCCCTGATGCAGTTTCTGAAAGGGGCCGAAACCTCCTCTTTCATCGGGAGTCTTGAGGGGCTGGGCCCCTCGCTTCCCGTGTGTCTCTTCGATAATGAAGCCATCCGGGACTACCTTCACCGGACCTTCTCCCGGCGGGGGAGGACCGACGACTTCCGCAAACTCTCCCAGAAGTTCTTCGTGGTGTCCACGGATCTGGAGACCGGCGGGGCCGTGGTCTTCGGCCACAACGGACTGGACCATGTCCCCATCTCCCGCGCGGTGCAGGCCAGCACGGCCGTTCCCGGCATCTACCAGCCCGTGGAGGTCGAAGGGCGGGTATGCGTGGACGGGGTCCTCCTGAAGACCGTTCATTCTACGGTCGCCCTGGCGCATGGCGCCGACCTGCTGTTGTGTGTGAATCCCCTGGTGCCCATGAACACGGGATCGGAAGACGCTCGCGAGGCCCTGGGGCGCCGGGCGGTCCAACGGGGTGGTCTCCCCGCCGTCCTCTCCCAGAGTTTCAGGATCCTCATTCACTCCAGGGT
>CAIXHJ010000308.1 GCA_903919165.1 uncultured Holophagaceae bacterium | reverse complement strand
GGCCGAAGTTCCATATGGGTTCTGAGCGTCAATCGGCATTCCGTCTCGCATCGCCATGATTCAGACTGCAAAATGTAAGCACTAATTACCCTTGCGCTCTGCCCCTCAAGACATATCTTTAGGGTATGCCCATCAATGGTATGGCCGTTCACGTGGTAACCACCCAGCGCAAGGTGGGAGACAAGGTCTATAAAACCCATCTTTTGCGCCATTCCTACCGGGAGGGTGACCAGGTCAAGGCGAAGACCGTGGCCAACCTCTCCTCCCTCCCCGACAGCCTCATCGAGTTGATCCGCCTGGGCCTGAAGGGCGAGCCGATCGCCCCCGCCACCGGAGGCATGAAACTGGTGGAGTCCCGGCCCCACGGTCATGTGGCCGCGGTGGTCGGGACGATGCGGGCCATCGGCCTGGACCGCCTGTTCGCGACCCGCAAAAGCCGAGAGAAGGATCTGGCTCTGGCCCTGGTGGCCGGGCGTGTCATCCATCCGGGCAGCAAGCTTTCGCTGTCCCGGTTTCTGGATCCCGATAGCCGGACGTCCACCCTGGGGCAGGTCCTGGGCGTGGAGGGAGCCGACGAGAACGAGCTCTACGCGGCCATGGATTGGCTTGGGGAGCGCCAGGCCAAGATCGAGGATGCCCTGGCCCAGCGTCATCTGACCAACGGATGCCTGGTCCTCTACGACGTGAGCAGCAGCTATTTCGAAGGGAGGACCTGTCCCCTGGCGAAGTTCGGTTATAGCCGGGACCATCGGGGCGACCGGATGCAGATCACCTATGGCCTCCTCTGCAACGCCGACGGATGCCCCGTCGCTGTGGAGGTGTTCGACGGGGCCACCAATGACCACCAGACCGTGGGCAGCCAGATCCAGAAGCTCAAGGCCCGATTTGGCCTGGAGCACGTGGTGCTGGTTGGGGACCGGGGTATGGTGTCCGACACGACCATCCGCAAGGAACTGGAGCCCATCGGCCTGGACTGGATCACCGCCTTGAAGGGGGGCACGGTCCGCAAGCTGGCCGAGGCCAAGGTCATCACCCCAAGCTTGTTCGACACGGCCCAGGTGGCCGAGATCCAGCATCCGGATTTCCCCGGGGAACGGCTCATCGCGTGCTTCAACCCCTTCACCCAGGAGCGGAACCGGCGGCGGCGTGAGGAACTCCTCCAGGCCACGGAGCAGCTGCTGATCAAGGTCCACGACGCGACGATGCGGCCCCGCAAGCCTCTGGCCGGCAAGGGGGAGATCGGCATGGCCGCAGGGAAGGCCCTCGCCAAGACCGGGATGGGAAAGTATTTCCGCATCACCATCGAGGAAGACCGCCTCTATTGGCAGCGGCGCAGGCTGATGATCGAGGAGGAGGATGCCCTGGACGGGATCTATGTCATTCGGACCAAGGTCTCCGCCCAACAAATGAATGCCGTGCAAGCCAAGGCGGCCTACCAGTCCCTTTCCCGGGTCGAGCGGGCCTTCCGCAGCCTGAAGGACGTCGATCTCCAGATTCGCCCCATCCACCACCGGCTCGAGGACCGGGTACGGGCCCACGTGTTCCTCTGCATGCTGGCCTACCACGTGGAGTGGCATCTCCGCCGGGCGTGGGAATCTCTGCTGCTGGTGGAGCATCCGTCCAAGGCCCACGCCGGCAAGAAGGCCACGGGAAGGACCGACGAGGGGTTGGTAGCCTGCCGCTACCGGGACCTCCTCCGGGAGCTGGCTGGCTTCACCCGCAACACCATGTGCTTCGACCACGCTCCCTCGGTCCGGGTGCCGTTTCACCCCACTCCGAGCCCCCTGCAGCAGCGCGCCTTCGACCTGCTGGGGGTCAAGCCCATCACCCTGTAGTCAGAATTCGAGCACCCGGTTTGGCTGAAAAGGCATATGGATCAAGGGGTTTCTCGACGGCTTCAAATGGAACTTCGGTCGGGAAAGAGCCAACGGAGCTGACCAGGCCCTGGTCGATCTGGCCGGACCAGATCCTTTGGCGTCGTTGGGTCTCCTGGGCCAAGTTGCTGTTGCGCACCTTTGGGGTTGAGGTATTCGACTGTCCAAACGATCACATGG
>CAIXHJ010000307.1 GCA_903919165.1 uncultured Holophagaceae bacterium | reverse complement strand
GAAGAAGGGAGGCAAGTAGCCATGAAGCCCACCAACCCCACCAACCTTGACCTTTCCTTTACGCTCCCTGTAGTAAAGGGCTTCGACTACGCTGGCCTCAAGGCCTGGGCCGAAGGCATCAAGTCCAAGTACGCAGACGTCGTGGTCATGGAAGACCAAATCATCGAAACCAAGGCCGAAATGGCCGAGCTGAACCGTATCAAGAAGCAACTCGACACGGCCCGCATCGCCGCAGTCAGGAAGGTGTCCGAGCCCATCCGGGACTTCGAGGCCCAGGTCAAGGAAGTCTGTGCAATCTTCGACGCCACCTATGCCTACCTTGGCGATCCGGTGAAGGGCTATGAGGAGCGCGCCCGCGAGGAGAAGCGTCAGGAAGTGCTCTTTGCCATCCAGACTCTGACCGCCGAAGCGGGTTACCCAGGCCTGGAAATTCCGGTGCAGGACTCCTGGCTGAACAAGAGCCAGAAGCCGAAGCAGACCGCCGCAGATATCCAGGCGTTCATCCTCCGGCACGTTCAGGCAGAGCATGCCGCCGCTGCCGCCGAACAGGCGAAGCAGGACCGGGCCGTGGCGATTGAAAGCCAAAACGCCGCCCTGGCCCAGGGTTATGGGTTCACCATCCCCGTGAGCCAGTTCCTGCCCCTGTTCACCATGGACGTGGCCCTGGTGGACGTGAACGAGCGCATGACCAGCGCCTACCGTCTCAAGGCCGAGGCCAACGCCCGCGCCAACGTGGCCCCTGTGGCAGCTCCTGCGGCCCAGGTGCAGCCTACCCCCGCCCCGGCCCCTCTGGATCAGCCGCAGGGCACCCCCAGCCGCAAGGGCCTCACCCTGTCCCTGGTCTACGACCTGGCGCGCGAGGGCGAGATCAATATGGTCATCCGGCACCTTGAGGCCCTGTGTTTCAGCCTGACCAGGGCTACCAGCTGCGGCGGCGGTTTCCCCGTCCCCACGCAGGCCCAGGCCCCGCAGCGGGAGTGCCGCTACTAAAGTCTCTCCACCCCGCCATGGATGGAATCCGGGGCGGCAATGAGCGAGAGGATTCGAACAACAACACAAGGAGAAACGACATGCTGAAGATCAAGCTGACGGAACTGGAGATTTGGTACGACCCGGCGCACTGCCTCAGGGCCGTCGAGGCTGACGGCGACGCCCTCCGGTACGTGAAGGATCAGACCCCCGAGGTGTGCCTCAAGGCTGTCGAGCGGAACGGCTACGCCCTCCAGTACGTGACCAAGGCGTTCTGGGGCCTGTCCAAGAGCATGATTTCTGGCCTGTAGTCCCTTCCCTCCGACCCCCTGCGATGAGGAATCGCAGGGGCGAATGAGGCGGGGACGAACACAAAGGAGGATGCGCGCATGAACGATAAACTCAAGGTGGCGGCGGAACGCTGTGAAAGTGCAAAGCTCGGCCAGGACGCCTACAGCACTACGGTCCTGTATGACGACCTCCGCACCATCCTGGACGGTCTGCGGGAGCTAGACGCAACGATAACCAGGGCTGGGGTTGATAATGGTGATGAAACAGAGTGCGGCATAGCTGGCGGGGAATGTCCGAATCCGCCCATGAAGTGCCACTACTGCGAGAGATATCAGAAGCTGCGGGCGCAGATTGCCAAAATGGAGGTCAAATGACCACCGACCACCGCGCCATAGTAGCGCAACTGCGGGAGCTGATGGGGAAGGCGACGCCGGGTCCGGTCCATATGGACTCGGAGACATGCTCGGACGGCATGTTCAACGCTGACGGTGCGCTCATTATGATCGGGGACTTCATCACCGACCAGGATGAAGACCTGTTCGTCGCCCTCCACAACGCCCTTCCCGCCCTCTTGGCCCGCCTTGAGCGGCTGGAGGCGGTGGCGGTGGCGGCG
>CAIXHJ010000306.1 GCA_903919165.1 uncultured Holophagaceae bacterium | reverse complement strand
CCCGAGAGGCGCCGAGATCCAGGCCCTCCGCTTCGGGGGGTTAGACCTGCTCTGGAACGCCGGCCCGCTCTGGCCCCGCCACGCCCCCCTGCTCTTTCCGATCGTGGGTGGGCTGAAAGGCGATGTCCACCACCACTACGGGAAAACCTTCCCCATGCCCAAGCACGGCTTTGCCCGGGACCGGGACTTCACCTGGGTCCGTCGCACCGAGACAGAGTGCGCCCTGGAGTTGAGGGATGATCCAGCAACCCATTCAGCCTACCCGTTCCCGTTCCGGCTGAGGGTCGCCTACGAGCTGGGGGTTTCCGGGTTGCGCATGGAGGTGGCGCTGCAGAATCCTGGTGATGCTCCCTTGCCCGCAAGCATGGGTCTGCATCCGGCCTTCCGTTGGCCCCTAGCCGCAGGGATCCCCAAGGCCGCGCACCGCCTGATTTTCGAGATGGACGAGCCGGGACCGCTCCGTCGCCTCGATGCCCGGGGTCTCCTCGCTCCGGAGCCGCATGCGACGCCCATCCATGGCCGAGAACTGGCATTAAACGAGAACCTGTTCACCAACGATGCCCTGATCTTCCTCCAGCCAAACAGCCGGAGCCTTCGATTCGAGGCCCAGGGCGGCCCCGCCCTGACGCTGAGCTGGGAGGGCTTTCCGCATCTGGGGGTATGGACCAGGCCGGACCCTTCACCCGCCTTCCTCTGCATCGAACCCTGGGAAGGCTATGCGAGTCCTGCGGACTGGGAGGGCGACATCCTGGACAAGCCCGGGTGCTTCCTTTTACCTCCGGGCGCCACACGCCGGTGGTCCCTGACCATCTCCGCGGACCGTTGACAGGAATCTAGACCAGCTCAGCGCCCAGGAAATGCGGGCTCGCCATCGTGATCCTGGCCTGCACAAGCTCGCCGAAAGGCAAGCTCCGATCTGGTCCAGCAACCAAGTGGATTGTCTTCCACTCGCCGCTCCGAGCCAGCCACCAGCCATGCTCCGTCGGGCCATGGGTCTCGATCCGCACCGGGATCTGTCGGCCCACGAAGCGGTCGTTGCTGGCCTGGGTCAGCCTGCCCTGACTCTGCTGGAGGCGAGTCAGACGCTCCGATTTCACCCCCACGGGAAGGTCGTCCTTGAGGCGTAGGGAGGGAGTTCCGGGACGCGGCGAGTAGATGAAGCTGAAGGAGCCATCGAAGGCAACCTCATCAAGAACTCGCATCGTGGCTTCGAAATCTTCATCCGTTTCGCCCGGGAAACCCACGATGAAATCCGTGCTGAGGGTCAACTTCGCACGACCTTCGCCCAGGTACTCCAGGCGCTCCAGGTACTCGGCCACGGTGTATTCGCGGGACATCCGCTTCAGCACCCGATCGCTCCCGCTCTGCAGGGGCAGGTGGAGGAAGGGCGCCACCTTGGGGTTCGTCACCAGCACCCGCGCCAGCTCCCTGGTGAAGTTCATGGGATGGCTGGTGGTGAAGCGGATCCATTCGAGTCCCTCCACCTCGGACACGCGCTCCAGCAGTTCCGCGAAGGTACAGCCCCCGGCGTAACTATTCACGTTCTGGCCCAGCAGCTCCACCTCGCGGTAGCCCCCCGTGGCAAGGCTGCGCACCTCGGCCAGCACCTCCTCACAGGGGCGGTGTCGCTCGGCCCCTCGGGTGGTGGGGACGATGCAGTAGGTGCAGGCGTGATTGCAGCCCTCGGTGATGGTGACCAGGGCCTTGGCCGTATCCCGACGGCGCGTGACGGAGGACGGGAACAGGTGGTTGTCCGGGTACTCTCCCGTATCCATGACCCGGGTCATGCCGGCCTGGGCCTCCGCCACCAGCCTCGGCAGCTGCTTCAGGGCCATGGTACCCAGCACAAAGTCGATATGGGGGGCCCGCTTGAAGAGCGCCGCCTGTTCCTGCTGGGCCGGGCAGCCCGTCACCCCCACCAGCAGGGGCCGTCGCTGCTTCACCTCGCGAAGGCGGCCCAGTTCGGAATAGACCTTGTGCACGGCCTTCTCCCGGATGGAACAGGTGTTCAGCAGCACCAGCTCCGCCTGCTCCACCGAATCCACCGGTTCGAAACCCTCCACCGACAGCAACCCCGACAGCTTCTCGCCGTCGTGGTCGTTCATCTGGCAGCCCCAGGTTTGAATATGGAATTTCATCAACTGCCTCGGCCCTGGAGCTGCTGGATGAAGGGGACAACCCCCCGATCGCACCGTGCCCCGCACGGTGCTCCCGCTCCCCGGCTACGCCGGATCGCAGAGGGGGCCCGGTTCTGGCAGCCCCAGGTCTGGATGTGGAATTTCATGAATCACTCGAACCGATCATTGTAGCGGCGGATGAACTCGCCATACGTACTCTGATGCCATTCGACGTCTCCTGGATCGACAGGTCCAAGCCTCTGGCAAACCCTGGCCTCTAAATGAAGGGGGCCGGGCGTGGCCAACGCAAGGACCTGTTTGGCGAATGCCGCGGTCCAGCCCTGCCATTGGGGGGCCGGCCAGGTGATTATTGAAGTCGTGCAGCGCCGCCCGCCACAGGACGTCGACAGTCAGAACTCCCCCATCTGCACAAAACCCTTGAATAAAGTCATCTTCGAGTTGACCCTCTGTGCAGCCACGGAAACCTCCTAGGATCCCCTATGCCGCAACAGATCAAGCGCCTGGGTGAACTGCTCGTCGAGGGCGGACTCATCACACCCGCCCAGCTCCAGAGTGCCATCACGCACCAGAAGATCGCCCGGGGGCGACTCGGAAGCAACCTGGTGGCGCTGGGTTATATCTCTGAGGAAGTGCTCATGGATTTCCTCAGTGTCCAGACCGGCGTGCCCCAGGTGGATGTGCGCACTGTCAGTTTGACGCCGGAGATCATCAAGCTTGTGCCTCACCGCCTCGCCGAGCAGTTCACGGTGCTTCCCATCGCTTTCAAAGAACCAAAGTCCCTGGTGCTGGCCATGTCCGATCCCTCGGACCTCAACGCTATCGACAGCGCCCGATTCGCCTCGGGTCTCAACATCGAACCCGTTGTGGCCTCCCACAGCGCGCTGCGGAAGGCTATTTCTGATTTCTACCGCCAATTTGATTCGCCCCCCGGCGCCTTGACCGTGGATTTTGGTAACAACCCGGGTCAGGAGGATGCGCTGCCGGTCACGTTTTCAATGACTCCCCTGCCGGTGCCCACCCTTAATCCCGTCCCGCCAGGGTTCGAAGACTTCGCGCGGGATCCCTTCTTCGACGAACTCGATTCGGCCGGGCAACCCGTGAATATCGACCCCTTCGGGCTCTTCGATCCCGCCGCGCCCAAACGCCCCACCGCCCCCCCGGCCAACCCCGATCTCGTGCTCAGCCGGGCCAGTGCGCAGACCAGCCGCCGATTGGAGAGCTGCCAGACGCGCACACTGGTCCTGGGACTCATCCGGCTCTTCCAGCGCCGCGGCATCATCGGCCAGGACGAGCTTCAGTACCTGATCGCCAACCTGATCGAGGCCGGAGAGATCAAGGACGACGACGAAGTCGGCTAGTGTGGTGTCCCGGGAGAACCTGGATCATCCTCCGCGCTGAGACACCACACTTGGCGGGGGTTTGGGGGGAGGCTCCAGGTCCGCGAGCACTCGCGAGCGGGAGCACGCACTGAGTGCGATACCTGGAGGGCAGTGCCCCAATGGGGTGACAGATCTGGCACGCATGCGTGCCGGATCGCCAGAGGGGCCATGCCCCGATGACCATAGATCCCAGACAACGCAAGCGTTGGCTGGG
>CAIXHJ010000305.1 GCA_903919165.1 uncultured Holophagaceae bacterium | reverse complement strand
TGAGAAGGGTGTTCCTGAAGAGTTGGAGTTCATCACTTCGCATACTTGTCGTTAACGACGATCTGGCCCTTGCAGTTGCCCTTCAGGGCATTCCCGTAGCGGGATTCCGGCTTGTGGTGGAGGGCATTCACACCAGTGCCTTCAGCGCTGGTGCAGAGCAGGTCGCGTGGTACCCATCCCGCCGGGTCGGGAATGTACCTGAGGGCTGAATCCGCGGAACTCATCCAGGCCTGGCGGTCCATGTAGCGCATGACACAGGAGGTATCTCCGCTGCACTGTCCCTGCTTCGGCATCAGCAGGAGTTTGTAGCCATGGAGGCGCTCGTCCCATGCTGACCCCTGAGGCATGGCCAGGCCGGCCCGTAGTTCCGAGCCATTCGCTTCCCGCAGAGCCCGGATCCGCCGAGCTTTGCCGGACCTTTGGAGTTCATCGGTCGCCATGTCGGGATCTCCGGTCAGGCCGTCTTCAAAGAGCTGCCAGGCCTTGTCAGGATTCTGTTCCCACCACCAAATAACTGACCTAAAGTCTTCCCCATGGTGGAAGACTCCGACGCTGTGGCAGAGCTCATGGGCGATGTCCGCAATGCGGTCCTCCATGGCCTGCCCGGCCAGATCCTTCGGCGGCGGCGGTAGCTGAATGTGCTTGCACGTCCCTGGGGGACCCGGGTCAAGGTTCGGCTTGATTCCCACGGCTTCGGCCGAAGTCCCTTTCTTCCCCTGGATGATCAGAAGACCGTGCTGGTCAACGATATGGGGGCCCTGATCATGGTTCCGGTTCACCACCCGGCCGGTCCCCAGTTCCTCCAGGTCCACCCGGTGCACCATCAGGCCGGTGATCTTCTCGAACAGGGCGATGCCACCTTCGGCCTGCCCGGTCTCGTCATGGATGAAGACGTCCTTCTTGGTGGGATGGCCGGTGACGTGCTTGCCCTTCACCGCGAAGCCCCGGTACTCCTCGTAGAGGGTCAGGCCGTCGCCGTCGAAGCCGTTGCCCACGGGATCCCGCTCGCCGTCCCAGTCCGCGGGCTTGCCCAGCAGGTCATGCTGCTTCAGCCAGGCCACGGGGATGTGATCGTTGTGCTCGTAGTAGGGCAGCGGGATCGTCTCCACTTCCTTGTCCTGGAAGCGGACTTTCAGCTTCGTGCCGTCCACGGTCACCGCCTCGACCTTCAGGCGCCCCCAGGCGCCGTAGGAGAACGTGGACACGGTCAGGCTGGCCTGCTGGCCCGCCTGTCGGCTCCGGGCGGAGTCCGGCCCCAGGACGTTCAGCTCCTTGTTGCGGTCCTCCAGGATCTTCAGCCCGTAGTCCGAACTAGGTTTGGGCGGCCAGTTCATGCAGACCCCGGGCTCCATGGACACCCCTTCCAGGGAGAAGGTGAAGTTCACTTTCTTGTCCAGGGGCTGGCTGGGCTGATCTTTCTTGTGGGCCCTCGCCTTGATCTGGACCGTGTTGCCGGGTTGTTCCGGTTCACCGAGGTTGCCTTCGGGAATCCAGTCCTCGTAGCCCGCGATCTCCACGGAAGCCTCAATCTCGTCCTCAAACTCCTGGGTGGTCAGGTGCGCTGTGACCCTCCCCGAGACGCTGGAATCCTCCTTGTACGTGATGGGGCCCGAGAGATTCTTGTCGAGGGTGCCCCACCGGCGCAGGTCCTCGTGGGTCAGCTCGAAGGTGCGGACCCGGGTGGATTCCGGAGTCGGCCAACCGGAGTTGTTCGCGGACACGCCCCAGATCCCCTCGCCGATCCACCAGCGGTACCACAGGCGGGCCCCGGTCTCGGTGCGGACAAGCCAGGCGTCCGCGTTGTCGGCGGTCTGCTCCCTCTCGGTGGAGGTGTGACCGTCCTCGGTACGGACCGTCACGCCATCCCGGACCGATTCCACCCAGGAACCTTTCTCCCCGCATTTACCACTGGCCTGCGACTGCGATTCCTTCCGGTAGAATTGGAGACGCTCCCCGACCTTCAATCCCAGGAACCCGCCCCGCAGGTCGAATAGGTCCTCCGCTGTGGCGGTGGTTTTCAGTCCGAGCTTGGCCTTCATCTCGGGGGGAAGGTTCAGGCCAGGATCCACTCCCCTAGCACCATCCCAGGTCGGCAGGAGGGCGAAGCGGCCCGTCCCCTTCGATGACCAGTTGCAGTCCGGTCCAGCCTGCCCTTGTTCCTCGAGGGAAAGGACGAAGAGCACCTTCCGGTTGGGGTCGTGCTGGGCGAAGCGGCGAAGGAGGGTGGAGGGAACCTGGGCGAGAGCGACCAGGGCCCCAGAAACCAACACGAGCGAGAACGTGAGGGACTTCAGAACCAGGAGGAGGCTGTTCATGGGTAGCGACCCCTTCCACGAGCTAGGCACAGTCAACCGACTCCGGGGCCCCGTCATGGCGCAGAACAGGGTCCCGGCTGGAGCACATCCAACCTTGCTGAAGGGGCTATTCCTTCACCAGCTCCACCCGTCGGTTCTTGCCACGCCCCTCTTCCGTGTCGTTGGAAGCGACGGGAGCGAGGGGGCCGACGCCATGGCCCTTCAAGCGTGAAGCGGCCACGCCATGTTGGGAGACCAGGGCCTGGACCACGGCCTCGCCGCGGGCCTGGGACAGTCTCATGTTGGCGTCCACGGAGCCCGTCATGTCCGTGTGGCCGACCACTTTGAGCTTCAGGCCCGGGTCCTTCTTCATCAGCTTGCCGATCTCCTCGAGGGCGGGCTTGGAATCGGGCTTCACCTCGGACTTGTTGGTGTCGAAGAAGATGCCGTACACCGCCACATGGCCCGTGGCCTTGAGGTCGCCGCTGAAGGCAGCGGCATCCGCCACGATGTACTGCTCCATGGCCTTCTTCTCGACGATGCGCAGCCAGATCCTGCCGTTCCCCTTCTCCGCCTGCACCCAGATCTCCTGGCCATCCTTGACGATCTTCCCGTTCACTCGCCGGGTCGGTTCGCTCTTGAGGATCGTCCCTCCAACTTTGAGGATGGCGGCCTCGTAGTTCCGGACAACGGCGAGCGGGGAAGGTTCATTCTGCCGATTGGCGATGTCGTAGAAAATCAATGTGAACTTGCCTTCGACGGGGAGTTTCTCCACGTTGGGCGTGAAAGAGAAATCGAACACACCGAACTCCTCGACCTTGCAATAACCGATGGAATAGCCGGGCATGCGCGTCGGAAAAAGCGGGTTGTCCTTGCAGCCTTTGGCGTCCGGCTGTTGTGCGGAAATGCCCGTCGCCGGCAAGAGTAACACCACGCCCATCAG
>CAIXHJ010000304.1 GCA_903919165.1 uncultured Holophagaceae bacterium | reverse complement strand
GTCCACCCCCTCCTTCTCGGCCACCGGGGCCTGTCCTCCAGGCACCTGGAGAACTCCATGGAGTCCTTCCGCGCGGCTCTGGCCGCGGGCATGGACGGCTTCGAACTGGACGTGCAGCCCACGCGGGACGGCGTCTGCATGGTGCTGCATGATGAGGATCTGGCCCGCACTGCGAACGGATCAGGCATCCTCCGCCAGATGAAAACCGCCGAGCTGCCCCCGCTGAAGAACGGCGAGCGTATTCCCCGCCTGGCGGATGCCCTGGACCTGCCCGCCAAGCTCATCAACGTCGAACTCAAGGGGGAGCCCGGTTGGCAACAGGCCCTGGCCGCTGTGGAGGCCGCCGAGGCCCTGGACCGCGTGCTGTTCAGCAGCTTCGAGCACAGCGAGGTCCTGCAGCTCTGGGCCGCCTGCGAAACCGCCCGCTGCGGATTCCTGTGGGAGACCGACGAGGCCCTGGAGATCAGCGCAGAGGAGCTGGCCGATTTGCCCAATGCACTTTGGTTCCACCCGCCCCTGAAGGCGGTGAAGGCCAGACCGGAACTCTGGGCTCCCTATGCCAAGCGCCTGGCGCTTTGGGGCATGAAGACACCGGCGGCAGCGAGGGATCTGCCCTTCGTGCCCGCCGTGCTGATCGCGGATGGCCTGGGATGAAAAGACCAACCACGAGCTTTCTATTCGGCTACGCGCTCGCCGTGCTTCCCGCCCTTTGCAGCCCGCCCCCGGAAGCCATTTCACCCAAGGCGCGCGCCCTGCATTTCAGCGCAGTCGTCATCGATACCCACGACGATACGACCCAGCGGCTCCTGGATCCCACCTTCGACCTGGGCGTGCGACATGCTGACGGCGGCATCGACATCCCCCGCATGCGGGAGGGCGGCCTCAACGCCTTGTTCTTCTCCATCTGGATCCCGGGCACCATCACCGGCCCGAAGGCCGTCGAGCAGGCCCTGACCCAGATCGAGGCAGTACGCCGTCAGGCCAGGCTCCACCCCCGGGACCTGGTTCTGGCGACTACGGCCAAGGACATCCGCCGCGCGGTGGCACGTCACAAGATCGCCGCGCTGATGGGCATCGAGGGCGGCCACATGATCAACGAGGCTCTAACAACGCTCGACCGGTTCTTCGAGCTGGGCGTACGCTACATGACGCTCACCCACAGCAAGAACGTAACCTGGGCCGATTCTTCCGGGGAAGCACCCGCCCACAACGGCCTGACGGACTTCGGCCAGAAGGTGGTCGCCAACATGAACCGGCTCGGCATGATCGTCGACATCTCTCACGTGTCGGACAAGACGTTTTATGACGTGCTCGCCCTCAGCCAGGCACCGGTCATCGCCTCTCATTCCTCCTGCCGGGCGCTCTGCGATGCACCGCGCAACATGACCGATCAGATGATCAAGGATCTGGCGGCCACAGGTGGCGTCATCCAGATCAACTACTACAACGGCTTTCTCTCCCAGCCATTCAAGAATGCGACCTTGGCCCAGGATTCACGCATCGAAAAGGAGATCGACGCCCTGATCAAACAGCACTGCGGTGATGACATCGCCTGCGGCGATCTGGAATACCTGAGGCTGGAACGGGAATACATGGAGACCGGGAAGCTGCCGCGCGTCGATTGGATGGCCATCGTCGATCACATCGACCATGCCGTGAAACTCGTGGGCGCGGAGCATGTGGGCCTGGGATCGGACTTCGATGGCGCCACAATGCCATTTGGCATGGAGGACGCGTCGCACCTGCCCCAGATCACCGAGGCCCTCCTGAAGAAGGGCTACTCCGACCGCGACATCCGCAACATCCTGGGCGGGAACATGCTCAGGGTCATGCAGCAGGTAGAAACCGTCTCGGAACGGATGCGTCAACGCAAGAGGTGATGGGGCCTTGGAAGACGACTTACATCAGCCGTCGCCTCAACGCCGCCTGATCCGCCGCCAACGGCTCGTTGAGCAGCGGCAGATCCAGGAGGTCACTCAGGGTCTTCGGCAGTGGGATCTCGCGGCCCAGGGCGGAAGCCAGGGCTTCGCGGAACTTGGCGGGGTGGGCGGTGGCCAGGAAGATGCCCTGTTCGCCGTCGCGCAGGTTGGACTGGAGCACCCGGTATGCCACTGCCCCATGGGGATCGGCGAGATAGCCCGCCCGGTCCAGGTCGACCACGATCCGTGTTGTGTCCCCATCGGTGCAGCTGCCCCAGCGCAGGGCCGCGGCCATGGCATCGTGATTGCCTCCGAACAGCGCGAAGATGCGCTCCCAGTTGCTGGGCGATCCCACGTCCATGGCGTTGGACAGCGTGGCCACGGAGGGCCGGGGCTGATACACGCCGGTATCCAGGTAGTCGGGCACCACGCGGTTCGCATTGGTGGCAACCACGAAGGCGGAGATCGGCGCCCCCATGGCTTGGGCCATCAGGCCCGCGTAGAGGTTCCCGAAGTTGCCGCTGGGCACGGACATCACCAGGGGGGCGCCATCCGTCTGCGCGGCGCCCTCGAAGTAGTAGAGCGTCTGGGCCACCAGCCGCGCGATGTTGATGCTGTTGGCCGAAGTCAGACCCAGGCGGGAGACCAGCTCCGCATCCTCGAAGGCCCCCTTCACCAGTCGCTGGCAATCGTCGAAGGCGCCCTCCACCGCCAGAGCGAGCACATTGCCACCACAGGTGGCGAACTGGCGTTCCTGCAGCGGCGATACGCGGCCCGCCGGGTAGAGCACCACCACCTGCACGCCGGGCAGCCCATGGAAGGCCTGGGCCACGGCGGCACCCGTGTCGCCGGAGGTGGCTGTCAGCACGGTGCGCCGATGTCCTCCCGCGCCGAGTGCCAGCACGCGGGCCAGGAACCGGGCACCGAAATCCTTGAAGGCCAGCGTGGGTCCGTGGAAGAGCTCCAGCGCCGAGATCCGCTCGGCGACCTTCACCAGCGGCGCGGGAAAGGTGAAGGAAGCGTGCGCCAGATCGTCGACCACGGATCGCGGGAATTCATCTCCCAGGAGCCGGTGGAGGATCTCCGCCGATCGCGACGCGAATTCCAGCTTCAGCAGGCCGGGAACATCGTTGAGCCGTGGGATCTCTGTGGGCACGAAGAGTCCACCATCGGGCGCGAGGCCCGCTTGGACCGCTTCGAGAAAGGTGGCCCTGAGTGCGGGATTGCGTGTGCTGATGAGCTTCATGGGTGGGCCTCGCGTTAGAAATGGCTAGAGCCAGAGGCCAGTACACGGGCTCCTTCGGGATCCAGGGTGCAGACCCAGCCCTGGCTCTCCAGGCCCACGCCCCTGAAAGCTTCGCGAATGGCTTCGGCAATGGCATTGGCCTGTCCATCATCCTCGGCCACGGCAAATACTGAGGGCCCCGATCCCGACAGGCTGCAGCCCAGGGCGCCAAGGTCCTTCGCGGCCTTCTGGGCGGCGCGGAAGCCTGGCACCAGGGGGGCGCGGTGGACCTCCACCAGCGGATCGCGCAGACAGCGCGAGAGCAGCGCGCGGTCCTGGCCGTGCAGCGCCTGCACCAAGCTGGCGAGATTCCCCGCGAAGTCCACGGTCTCGTGCCATCCGAGGCGCTCGGGCAGCACGCCGCGACTCTTCGCCGTGGACAGCCGGAAGGCTGGGTGCACGACCACCATCAGCAGGTCCGACGGCCAGGGCAGACGTCGGGTGGCGGGTTGACCCTCGCGACCGGGAACCACCAGCTGGAGGCCGCCCAGAAGCGAGGGTGCCACGTTGTCCAGGTGCATGCTGCCGCTGGTGAGGCCCTCCGCCTTTCCTGCCAGGCTCAGGAGGTCGGAACCACTGAGGGGATCCCCGCAGAGGGCCTGGAGCGCCACCAGGGTGGCCACGATGGAGCTGGCGCTGGAACCCAGGCCACTGGCCACGGGGAGGCGCTTCTCCAGCGTGATGGCAAAGGGACCGACCTCATGACCCCCGGCGCGCACCGCCTCGACAAACAGGTCTTGGGCCCGCAGGGCGAGGTTGGGCCGGGTGTCGTCAGCCAGGGCATAGGCGAAAGGACCGATCACCTGGAAGGAGGATTTCACCGCCACATCGACTTGCACCAGATCCCCGAGCAGGCTGCCATCCAGGGGCGCGAGGGCGGCACCCAGCAGGTCAAACCCCGCGGCCACATTGCCGATGCTGGCGGGAGCATAGGCCACGAGTCCCGAAGGTGGATGATCAGCCAGGCCGGTCATGACATCCGCCGTGATGGACGGGCGCCGGGAGGCACCAGCCGGAGGATGTCCGCAAGCACACCAGCTGCGGTGACTTCCGCCCCTGCCCCATAGCCGCGGATGACCATGGGGTGGGGCTGGTAGCGCTCTGTGAGCAGGGCCAGGGCGTTCTCGCCGCCCTTGATCGCGATGAAGGGATGGTCCGCGTCCACTGGCAGCAGGCCCACCCGACAGCCACTGTCCGAAAGGGATCCCACATAGCGAAGGGTCTTTCCTCCAGCCTTCAGGGCGGCCAGGCGCTCGCGGAAGAGTGCATCCAGCTGGGGTATGCGGGCCATGAAGGAGGGGATATCCCCGCTGGCATCGAAGTCCGCCGGCAGCAGGCCCTCCACCACCACATCCTCGAGCTCCAGTTCCAGGCCCAGTTCCCGGGCCAGGATGAGCAGCTTTCGCGCCACGTCCATGCCGCTGAGGTCGTCCCGCGGATCAGGCTCGGTGAAGCCGCTCTCCTTCGCGAGGCGCACGGCCTCAGACAGGGCCACGCCCTCGCCCAGCAGCCCCAGGATGTAGGACATGGAGCCCGACAGGATGCCTTCGGCCCGCAGCACACGATCCCCGGTTAGCACCAGGTTCTTCACCGTGTCGATGATGGGCAGGCCCGCACCCACGTTCGCTTCGTAGAGAAAGCGGAGCCCCCGGCGGGAGGACCGTTGGCGCAGTTCCCGGTGGAAGGCCTGGGAGCTGCTGTTGGCCTTCTTGTTGGCGGCCACCACATGAAAGCCCGCGTCGAAGATGTCGGGATACCGGGCGGCGAGACTCTCGCTGGTGGAGCAGTCCACCAGCACCGACATCGCCGGCGGTCCCGTGCGCACGACCTCAAGGAGGAGATCCAGATCCATCGGGTCACCCTGGGCCAGACTCTGGCGCCAGCAGGTGAGATCCAGTCCCTTGAGGTCCATCTTCATGCGGCGGCTGGTGGCCACGGTCGCCACGCGGAGGTCGAGGCCCTGGGCCAGCAGCTGGTCATGTTGCCGCTGGATCTGGCCCAGCAGGCTGCCGCCCACGTTGCCGGCGCCGAGCAGATGGACGTCCACCACCACCTGGGTCCGGAAGAAGCGCCGGTGAATGTGGGCCATGGCCCGGGCGCCATCCGTCTCCTCCACCACCGCCGAGATGATGCGCTCGCTGGCGCCCTGGGCGATGGCCACCACGTTGCATCCCACCTCGGCCAGCGCGTCGAAGAAGGTGCCTGCGATGCCGGGGCGGGTGCGCATGCCATCCCCCACGATGCTGAGCACCGCGAGCCCGCCGAGCAGGGCCACGGGATCGATGAAGCCCGCCGACAGTTCCGCCGGGAAGGCCTCCTCGATGGCTGCCACAGCGCCAGGACCATCCGCCCGCCGCACGGCGAAACAGATGGACAGCTCGGAGGAGCTCTGGGTGATGAGCACCACGGAGATGCCCTTCCGGGCCAGGGCGCTGAAGACACGCCCCGCGATGCCGGGCACGCCGGGCATGCCGGGGCCCGTAAGGTTCACCACGGAGAGGTCGCGCAGGAAGGAGAGACCCCGAACGCCGCTGGGCGGTGGTGGCACCTTCTCGCGAATCACGGTGCCGGGGTGCGCGGGATCGAAGCTGCTGCACACGCGCACGGGAATGCCCCGCTCCCGCACCGGGGGAATGGTCTTCGGATGCAGCACCTTGGCGCCGAAGAAGGACAGTTCCATGGCCTCCTCGAAGCTGGCCTCCGGCAGCGGGAAAGCTTCGGGCACCAGTCTGGGATCGGCGCTGTAGAGACCATCCACGTCGGTCCAGATCTCCAGCAGATCCGCGCCCAGGGCGGCGGCGGCCAAGGCCGCGCTGTGGTCCGAGCCGCCCCGGCCAAGAGACAGGATGCGGCCCTGCCCATCGCCGCCGAAGAAGCCCGGCAGCACCCAGAGTCCCCCCGGTTCCGTCTTCACTGCCGCGAAGCTCGCCTCGATGTCCGGCATGCGGGGTCGGGCCTGGAGTGGATCGCCCTCCACCCGGATGTACTCCACGGGATCGAGGTACCGAGGCGCCAGTCCCCGGGCCTTCAGCAGACCTACCAGGATGGCGCTGGCGGCCCGCTCACCCAGGCTGGAGACCTGGGCCAGCACCGAGGGCGGCCCCTCCTCCAGTAGGGCCATGCCGTGCAGCAGGCGGCGGCCGATGGTTTCGAGCGCCTCCAGTGCTTCGTGGGCTGCTTCGGCCTCGGGGCCAAGATCCCTGGACAGGTCGGCCAGCACATCGGCATGGCGTTCCCGGAATCCGAGCAGCAGCCGATCGGCTTCCTCTCGATTGGGCACCCGCCCCCCGTGCAGCAGCAGATTGGTGACACCCGCCATGGCCGAGGCCACGACACAGACCCGATGGGTGGCGCAGGCCTGACCCACCAGGTCCGCCACGGTGCGGAACCGGTCCGCGTCGGCGAGGCTGGTGCCGCCGAATTTCATGACGCGGATGGCGCTGGGGGGCATGGACACTCCGGAAAAACAAAAAGCCCCGCGGGAGGTTCGCGGGGCTAGATCTGAAGGTTGGGAATCAGGTCAGGTGCCCCGCACAGCGCTGTGCGTGGTGTTAATCCCGGTGGTGCCGAAGGTGCGGAAGGACCCCTCGCCGCCTGTGAGGGCAGGCGAAGAGGACATGACAGTCATCGGAAACAACATGTAGGCAATCTTCCTGGAATCGCGCGAAAAGTCAACCCGGATCCTTCCCGGAGAGGCGCTTCACGCGACGCCCCAAGGCCCATCCGCTCCCCAACCAAAGGCCTGAGCACCCCACCGTGGCGAGACCCACGGGGATGGCGACAGCAGCCAGTGCCGAGGGCGCCCAGACGCCCAGCAGGTCGCCCCCGCGGTAGATGAAGGTGTCGATGAAGGGCTTCGATTTATAGCGTTCCTCGGGCCCCAGCGGAATGTAGAGGATTTCACGGGCCGGACGGTCCACCGCGTAGTGCAATCCGCAGCGCAGCACCTGGAACAGTGCCATCACGCCGAAGGTGGGCCAGATCCACAGCGCGCCGAAGCCTGCCAGCGTCAGCACGGGGAGCATGGTCAGCACCACCGGGATGCCCAGCCCGGTGAGGATGCGGCCCGTCAGAAGAACCTGCGTCACCAGCGTCAGCACATTCACCCAGAGGTCGATGCGGGCGAAGGCCGTGGTGCGAGCGGCGGTGCCGCTGAAGGCGCGCTCCACGATGGCGCCCTGCTGCAGGTAGAGGAAGGTGCTGGTGATGGTGAAGAGCAGGATGTAGGCGCAGATGAGTTGCAGGTAGCGCGAGGTCGCGATGAGCCGCAGACCTTCGAGGGGCCCCGGGCCCGGCTCGCGGACGCCATGGGCCGTGTCGCCCAGCTGGAAGATGGCCGCCAGGCGCCTCACGCACTGCACGGCCAGTTCCAGCGTGAGCATCGAAGGCAGCAGCAGGGACAAGGGATCCGCCCTCAGTCGCAGGCCGCGGAGCAGGAACCCCTTTGTGAGGGCACCCGTGAGGGCCGCGCCTGCAATGGCTCCCAGGGTCCCGCCGGTAGCGATGAAGCCGAAGAGCCGCTTGCCCTGGGCCTCGGACCACAGGTCCGACATCAGGCCCCAGAACACCGACACCACGAAGAGGTTGAAGACGCTGAGCCAGATGTAGAAGGCGTAGCCCAGGGCCGCGCCGCCATGGTGAGGGAGGAAGCGGAAGGCCAGGAAGAAGGCCAGCATGTTCAGCGCGAAGAAGCGGTAGGCCAGGGGGATGAAGCGACGGCGCGGCAGCCACGACACCAGAGTCGCGAAGGCCGGATTCGCCATCGCCATGGCGAGCAGGGTGCCCGTCATCAGCCAGGGCAGCTTGTCCGCGCCACGGGCGATGCCGATGGCCTCGCGCACGGGCCGCAGCAGGTAGAAGCCGAAGAGCAGCAGAAAAAAGTAGGCCGTGCTCCAGAGCAGGGCCGGAGCCTCGCCCTCGTCCGCCAGCACGAGACGTCGAAGCAAGCGGGCGGGCGTCATGAGCGATCCGAAAATGGCAGTTGTGAGCAAGGCTGGAAGGAGTATATATCGATTCACGATGTATTAAGTCGTAACCACCGCCGGAGGTTCCCATGACCGTCTCCCGCCGCGAGTTCATCCAGTGGTCCGCCGCCACCACAGCCCTGGTAGCCGCTGGCCTCGACCTGTCGGCCTCGCCTGCGAAGGTGGCCCCCAAGAAGATCCTCATCCTTGGCGGCACGGGGTTCCTGGGGCCCGCCACCATCGAGATCGCCCGGGCCCGCGGCCACCAGGTGACCATGTTCAACCGCGGGAAGACGCGCCCCGACCTCTTCCCCAACGTGGAAAAACTGCACGGCGACCGCGATCCGAAGAAGGGCGAGGGCCTCAAGGCCCTGGAAATCGGCACCTGGGACGCGGTCATCGACAACAGCGCCTACTACCCGAGAACGGTCGCGGCTTCGGCGGGGCTGCTCGCGCCTCGGGTGAAGCAGTACCTGATCATCTCCAGCATCAGTGCCTACAAGGAACCCAATCCCGAGAATGGCACCGAGGAGGCGCCGCTGGCCACCCTCACGGATCCCACCGTGGAGGACATGGGGAAGGACTACGCGAACTACGGCGGCCTCAAGGCCCTCTGTGAGCAGGCCGCCCAGAAGGCCATGCCGGGCCGCACGGCGGTCATCCGCCCCGGCTACATCGTGGGCCCCGACGATCCCAGCGGGCGCTTCACCTACTGGCCCGTGCGCTTCGATCGGGGCGGCGAGATCGCCGTGCCCGGGGCGCCCTCCGATCCCGTCGAGATCATCGATGTCCGCGACCTCGCGGCCTGGCTGGTGCACCTGGTCGAGCAGGGCACCACGGGCGTCTTCAACGCCTGTGGCCCCGAAAAGCGTCTGGCCTGGGGCAGCCTCATCGAGGCTTTCCAGAAGGCTGGAAACCCAAGCGCCAAGCCCATCTGGATTCCCGCCGAATTCGTGGCCAAGCAGGAGGGGATTGAGTTCCCCATCTGGGCCCCAGCCATGGGCGAGACCAGGGGCTTCCACACCTGGCGCAACGATCGGGCGGTGAAGGCCGGCCTGAGCTTCCGCCCGGCCCTGGACACAGTGAAGGACACCCTCGCCTGGTTCAAGACCCAGGAGAAGCTCGATAAGGGCCGCAACAAGCTCGCCGGCCCCAGCGCCGAACAGGAAACGAAGCTCATCACCGCGTGGAGGGAAGCCTCCAAGCCCAAGGGTTGAGTCCCTGTCATCGGAACAGAATTAACCACGAAGACCACAAAGACCACGAAGTAAGACCGACCATTTTTTTTGGTCTTCCAGTCTTCTCCGTATCGGCTTCACCAATACGCGAGGCGTATTGAATTCTCGTGGTGAATCAGTCTGTCTTTGATTTCAGTTCTGGATGTAGTGCACCAGCTGCTCGATGGTGAACTTCTGCTCGGAGATGACTTCCTTCACCAGGTCGCCGATGGAGAGGATGCCCAGCAGCTCGTTGTTCGCGCCGAGCACGGGCAGATGGCGGACGTGCTTATCGGTCATGAGTGCCATACACTCTTCGACCGTCTCGTCGAGGGTCACGCAGCTGACCTTGTCGCTCATGATCTCCCGGACCAGGGTGTCCTTGGAGGCCTTGCCCATGAGGATGATCTTCCGGGCGTAGTCCCGCTCCGAGAACATCCCCAACAGCCGGCCCTTCTCCATAACTGGCAAGGCCCCGATGTTGAACTTCGCGAGCAGCGTGAGTGCCATGAATACCGTGTCATCAGGCCCCACGGAGACCAATGACTGCTTCGTCTCGATCAGCTGCTTCAGTGGCCGCATCAATGCCTCCTCTGCCCATGCCCTTGGCGGGTGGATTCGTGGACCTGACTATACGGTGAACCTGGCACCCGTGGGACAGGGAATGCACGTTGCGACCTGCCCGCACCTCGATCATGGGGGCCACTGCGGGTGGCGATCGTGGAGACAACCCCTCTGACACTATGTAAACTCCGCCGCCCGCCAAGGGGATTTCAAAGCGCTGAGCCAAAGGCTCAGCGCTACTCTGTGGCCAGCATATGAACTGGAGGATTCCATGGCCGTCAATCTGAAGGGCCGCAGTTTTCTCACCCTCATGGACTTCACTCCGGAGGAGGTGCGCTACCTCCTGGACTTGTCCAGGGACCTGAAGGCCAAGAAGCGCATGGGTGTGTACAACGGCCTTCTCAAGGGCAAGAACATCGTGCTGCTCTTCGAGAAGACCAGCACCCGCACGCGCTGTGCCTTCGAGGTGGGCGCTCTGGAGGAAGGCGCCCACGTGACCTTCCTAGATTCCGCCAGCTCCCAGGTGGGCAAGAAGGAATCCATCGAGGACAGCGCCAAGGTGCTGGGCCGCTTCTACGACGGCATCGAGTACCGCGGCTACCAGCAGGAGGTCGTGGAAGCCCTGGCCAGGCACAGTGGCGTGCCCGTGTGGAACGGCCTCACGGATACGGACCACCCCACCCAGGTGCTCGCCGACTTCCTCACCATCGAGGAGCATGTCGCCAAGCCCTTGCACAAGGTGAAGCTCGTCTTCTGCGGCGACATCCGCAACAACATGAGCTATGCCCTGATGTACGGCGCCGCCAAGACCGGCATGCACATGGTGGCCCTGGGCCCGAAGGAGCTGGCGCCGGATCCGAAGGTGCTGGCGGCCGCCCGGGAAGCCGCGAAACTGACCGGGGCCACCATCGAGGTGACGGACGACGTGGACCAGTCCGCGAAGGGCGCCGATGTGCTCTACACCGATGTGTGGGCCAGCATGGGCGAGGAGGACCAGATCCCCGCCCGCGTGAAGCTGCTCACGCCCTTCAAGGTCACCCTGGAGATGGTGCAGAAGACCGGCAATCCGGATGTGAAGTTCCTCCACTGCCTGCCAGCCTTCCACGACTTCGAGACCAAGCTGGCCAAGGAGCAGAAGGCGCTGGGACACGACATCCGCGAGGTCACCGACGAGGTCTTCCGCAGCCGCCACAGCGTGGTCTTCGACCAGGCTGAGAACCGCATGCACACCATCAAGGCGATCATGGTCGCTACCATCGGTTGAGGTTCCACCT
>CAIXHJ010000303.1 GCA_903919165.1 uncultured Holophagaceae bacterium | reverse complement strand
TGGAACAGGGATTGAACTCGAATATTCAGGAATCGACTCAGGGGGATGGGACTGGGTACTGCATTGCTTCGCATTAAGGGCAGTCACCGGGCCGGCCGTGCCTTCTCATCAGAGCACTCAGCGCGCTTCTTGTTGGTCCGTGGCAGATTCCACTTCCATTTCGGCTCAATTGGAGCGACGACATTGGAGGCCAGGGGGATGTAATGGACAAGCCAAGCGAGCAAACCGTGACCTACGAAATTGGGTTCAAACGACCACCAGTTTCAACCCAGTTTCGTAAGGGGGTTTCTGGAAATCCTTTCGGCAAGAAGGCCGAAAGGCATTTTGTCGAGTCAATCCTGAGCAAGGTGCTTTTCGGGGTGGTAGCCCCAAGTCCCGAGCGCAGGAGTCATTCGTGCACCAATATGGAAGCCATGTTCCGCGCCATGGTAATGAAGGCCCTAGATGGTGATGTTGTGGCCTTCCGGGAAGTCATGGAGTTGGTTAGCGAATTTGGCATAGGCATGCAGAGTCGACTCGCCGCCCGGAAACTGTCGCTCGAACTCCAAAGCCACCTGCTGGAATCTCGTAAGAGATAGACCGATCAAACGTGAGTTTCCGGTAGGCTAGCCTCGCAGCCCATCGGGATATGAATGCCGATGCACTCGCACTACCACGACCTGCTGCCGGAATGGGCGGCGGACCGCTACCTCCCCCTGCTCCACAGCCGCAGCGCGATCCGGCAGGCGACCACCCGCATCTTCCTGCTGCTTCCACCCGGAAAGGACCGCTGACCCGCCCTTCAACCCAGATACTGCATATTCACCACCAAGTCACCAGATTCCATTTTGTCTCGCGTATCGGCACAGCCGAAACCGAGAAGACACCAAAGTTTGCAAGGCACCAAGAAATACCTTTCAAGAGACTGTTCCTCGTCGCCCAATTCTGAACGTGCTCTGGGCCGACTGAGGGGTAAAGTCAGGCATGCCCCAGCGCGTTCTCCTCACCGGCGCCACCGGATTCATTGGGGGGAACCTCCATCCCTCGCTGGTGAAGGCCGGATGCGAGGTGCGCTGCCTGACAAGGAATCTGGCACAGGCCCAGCGTCTCTGGCCCGACCGCCTGTGGGTGCCCGGGGACATCGGGGATCCCGGGACGCTGCCGTCAGCCCTGGAGGGCTGCGACGCAGCCTACTACCTGGTGCATGGAATGGCCTCGCACCAACCGGGATGGGCTGCGGAGGAGCTTCGCTGGGCCAGCAATTTCGCAAAGGCCTCCCAGCAGGCCGGAGTGCGCCGCATCGTTTACCTCGGAGGCGTGGCGCCTCGGGGATCACCCTCGGAGCACCTCCTGGCCCGCCTGAACACGGGGGAAGTCCTCCGGGCCGGCCGGGTGCCCTGCCTGGAACTCCGCGCGGGCATGATCATCGGCGCGGGCAGCGCGTCCTGGACCATCGTTCGGGACCTCGCCGCCCGGCTCCCGGCGATGGTGCTTCCCGCGTGGCTCAGGCACCGGAGCGAGCCCGTGGCGGTGGACGAGGTCGTGACGGCCCTCCTGGCGGGATTGCGTCTGGAACTGCCGGAAAGCACCTGGTGGGACATCCCCGGTCCCGAGGCACTGTCGGGCCGGGAGATCCTCCTTCGGGTGGCGGCGGTGTTGGGGCGAAGACCCATCCTCATGAAGGTTCCCTTCGTCACTCCCAGGCTCTCGTCCCACTGGATCCGACTGGTGACCCGGGCGGATTTCTCCCTCGCACGGGAGCTGGTCGAAGGACTCACCAGCGACCTGATCGCCACCCGGCCCGGCTTTTGGGACGCCGCCGGACTCCCGCCTCCCATGGCGCTGGAGGAGGCGGCACAGCGAGCTTTCGCGGCGGAGGCCGGGACGATGCCGCGTGCCGGGAAGATGGCCGAGGCCCTGGCGGGCTTCTTCACGCCGCGAAGCGGATGAGCGGAAGAAAACGGCTGGGATCTAACCTGGCTGCTCCGGGGATGCCATGCCTTCCAGCACCACCGGGTCGCTCTGCTCCTCCAGGCGCTTTTTGGTGAAGTCCAGCATGTGGCCGGAGCGCCGCTCCTTGGTCTCGAGGTAGAACCGGTTGTAGTCGTTCGGCGGGATGACGTGCGGGATGCGGCCGCTGACGGCCACGCCGTACTGGGCCAGCTGGCGGATCTTCTCCGGGTTGTTGGTGACCAGCTGCACGGAGTGGATGCCGAGGCTGAGCAGCATGTGGGCGGCCACCGCGTAGTCGCGTTCGTCGTCCCGGAAACCCAGGGCCTGGTTCGCCTCGACGGTGTCGAGACCCTGCTGCTGCAGGGCATAGGCCCGGATCTTGTTGATGAGGCCTATGCCGCGGCCCTCCTGCCGCAGGTAGAGGAGCACGCCGCAGGGCTTCTGTAGGAGGGTCCGGAGCCCCTCCGTGAGCTGGTCGCGGCAGTCGCAGCGCAGGGAGCCCATTACATCGCCGGTCAGGCACTCGGAGTGGAGCCGCACCGGCACGTCGGCGTGGCCGACCACATCACCATGCACCATGGCGATGTGCTCCTTGGAGTCGCGGTTGTTCCAGAAACCCACGATCCGGAAGGCCCCAAACCGGGTGGGCAGGTCGGCGACCGCAACGGCCTTCACGCACACCCGGGACGGGCCGAAGCCGTCGCAGTCGTGATCGTGGTCCTTCGCGACCAGCGCTGCGAGCGCGTCGAATTCTTCGATCATGAGCCCTCCTCCAGGATCCGGTTGGCCAGTTTCCTTCCGGACAGCCAGGCCGCCTCCACGCCGCCCCCTGGGGCGAACCTGTCCCCGCAGACCCCCAGCCGGGCACTCCCCGAAAGGCTCAGCAGGACCGGGGCTGACAATTCTCCGGCCCGGCCGGTGTGGGCGAAACGCCAGCGATGGGCATGGTGTTGAACGGGCGCCGCGGCCCAGGGAGCAATGATCCGGCTGGCCTCTTCCAGGATCCGCTGCGGCCAGTCGACATCGGCGAGGTGCTCGCCCGACCAGCGGGCATTGGCCTGGAACACCAGTGCCCGGTAGGAGGGCGCAGCCCGTTTGCTGGAGTCGT
>CAIXHJ010000302.1 GCA_903919165.1 uncultured Holophagaceae bacterium | reverse complement strand
GCCCCTCGCCTACCTCACCTCCTGGCTCGTCCAGGAAATGCTCAACCTCACCACCGGGGCCGCGCCCCGCCTCGACCACTGAAAGGTCACCCATGCAGATCACTCTCCTCCAGGGCCAGAACATCCTCCAGTCCAGCATCTTCGGCCAGAAGCTGCCCGGCGCCATCTCCTATAAGTTCGCCAAGCTGGCGAAGCTCCTCCAGGCCGAGATGGAGACGGTCGAGAGCCAGCGCCGGAAGCTCATCGAGGAAGCCGGGGGCACGCTCCCCGAGGGCTCCAACCAGTACATCTTCCCCGAGGGCGGGGAGGCCAGCTTCCAGGTCGCCTTCAAGGAGGTGCTCGACTCTCCGCTGGAGATCGGCGTCCACTTCCCGATGGCCGTCCCCAATCTGGAGTTCGCCCCCGCCGAGCTGATACAGCTTGAGCCGCTGTTCGACATGCCCGACACCACCGTCAACTAGATGAGCCGCTACTCCCCGGAAAAGCATTTCGGGAGGCACAAGCCCCGCACAGTCTGACGCGACCCATGTGCGACCTGAGACGATTTAGGCCCCCTTCAAAGGGGGCCTTTTCACTGGAGCCAACTGCCGGACTCGAACCGGCGACCTGCTGATTACGAAACTTGTCGATTGACACATCCGTTGTTATGCTTACATCATCTAGGAGGCTTTTGCAGGCACTTAGCGTATCGTGACTGGTAGGGAGAACTTTGATGGATGCGACCCCCATGCGACCTGAAAAGCGTGACCTGAACGAGAAAAACATCAAGAGCGCCCAGCCGGGGGAAATTCTGCGCGACGCAACGGTCACCGGGCTGCACCTAAAAGTCTATATGAAACAAAAAATGTTCTATCTGTACTATCGCACCCGAGCGGGTGTCGAGCGGCGGCCCAAGCTGGGCAGCCACGGGGTCATCACCTTGGCGCAGGCCAGGAAGCTGGCCGGGGACATGCTCCTGGAGGTTCGCTCGGGGAAGGACCCCAGTAAGACATTCCGTGATTCACGCGACGAAAAGACGCTCAATGACCTGTTCGACGCATGGTGGCTGGAACGCGGATCGCACAAGAAATCCGGGGATGAGGACGAGAAGAATTGGGGGCGTTACTTCCGGGCGCCCCTGCCCAAACCCGGGAAGGACCCCCTCCCCCGCCCGCCCTGGGCCAGCCTCGGGGACGCCAAACTGTCGTCTATAGGCTACAAGCAGATGGTCGATCTCCACACGGGCATCAAGGCGCCCGTCCAGGCTAACCGGGTCATCGCGCTGCTCTCGGCGCTGTTCAACTACGCCATCCGCCCGCTCGAACTGCTGGAGAAGAACCCCTGCGAGGGGATCCGTAAGAACAAGGAGACAAAGAGGCGCCGTTACATGGCCGGGGCAGAGGCCGCCGAGATCGCTCGGGTGCTCCGCGAGAAGGCCAAGCTCAAGGACAACCTCCCTGGCGTCGCGTTCATCTACCTGCTGATCCTCACCGGAGCGCGGCGCGGGGAAATCGCCAAGGCCAAGTGGTCCGATTTGGTAGACCGTAAGCTGGTGCTGGCCGAGCACAAGGGCGACAAATCCGGCAATGACCGGGTGGTGCATCTGCCACAGGCGGCCATGGATGTCCTGGACCGACTGCCCCGCACCACGGGCACCATCACCGGGATCCTTACCCCTACCACGCTCTGGGAGACGGTCAGGAGCGAAGCGAAGTGCCCAGACCTCCGGTTGCACGACCTCAGACATTCCTTCGCCTCTGCCGCCCTCTCGGACGGCAAGACGCTCGCCCAGATCGGCGAATTGCTGGGGCACGCTGACAGCCGGACCACGCTCCGCTACGCCCATCTCATGGACGACGCTGCCAGTGAGGCTGCGGCTTCCATCGGGGCCCGGATCATGGCGTCAATGGCGTCTCATTAGGTAACCGTTTCAAGCAGGTTCTGCGGGGTCCAGCCGTCGAACCGCTCACGGTAGCCCAGCAGGGTCGCGGCCAGCTCCGCGCACTCCCAACCTGCCTGATCTGCGTATTCCCCCACCCCGGCCCGCAGGGCGTCCTCGATGGAATACCAGTCACCGAGGTGGCGGAGGGCCAGGGGAAGGTCCAGGTGGCGGCCTGACGGGAGGACGGTTGGGCCATCTTTTTGGCGGGTGGCCAGGGCGTCGCAGACCACGCCCATCCCTAGTCGAGCCTCGATCACCAAAGGCACACCCAATACCATCCATATCACCCCCACATGCGAGTAGTCGCTGCGGGTCCACCACCTGATGAGCCAGGAGATGAACCCGCTGCCGCGAAAAAAGACGAGATCGCCAGACTGCATGGCGCCTCCTGTTAGACGGCGGCCTTGGCGGCAAGGTCGGCGACGATGGCGGCATCCCACGCAGCGGCGAGGATGTCCCCGAGGGTGGAGAGGCCGGGGTAGCTGGCGCTCGTGCAGGGGATGAGGTAGAGTTCCCCGGATTCCTGCGGCGTCAGGCCGAGGTAGCGGGTGTCGCTCCCCTGCTGGAGAAGCTGGATCTTGGTCCCGTCGGCGTCCACCAGGTAGGTGTTGTCCACATAGGTGGAATTCACCGCGAACTGGATGGTGGGGGGCTTGCTGGCCACGGGAATGCGGTTGATGGTGAGGCTCTGGCCAACAGTCTCGACGACGACTGAGCCCGGGAGTGTGGTTTCTTTAGCGGCCATGATTGGCTCCTTGTGGTGGGTTACATGATCTTGAGGTTGTGGGAGAGAAGGCTTTCAGTTTAATAGGTGTGCGCGTCATCCACCATGATTTGAACTACATCGTTCATACCACGGGAACTAATGCTGAGAACTTCCAACTTAGTTCCATCAGTAGATTGAAGAATGGTGCCATTGGGAATGTTGCTAAGTGATTCCCACATCCCGTTCCTTAGCACCTTGTGATTAAGAGCAAAGGCTAGTTCACAAATTACCGAAGTTTCATCGGAGAATGTTTTACGAAGTTCCAGCATAACAGTTTCACTCTGTGATCGTTCAACCGCAGACACGCGATAGACACCAAATTCTCCAGTTGATTCATGGAAGGTAGGAACCTTGTCACCGGGCACTACTTCAT
>CAIXHJ010000301.1 GCA_903919165.1 uncultured Holophagaceae bacterium | reverse complement strand
CCCCTGCCATGAAGGAGTTGGCCCAAGCCTTCTCTGCCGCTCGGAAAGTAACTGTTGAGGTAACGGCTGGTCCAACGCCAATCTGGAAAGAGAAGGCACTGAAGGATGCTGACCTCATCTTCAGCGGCAGTGAATACATGATGACGGACTTCGTTCAGAAGGATTTGCCAGGCCTCCTGAACCCGGAGGACGTGCATACCCTCTACCTCCGTCCATCAGCTATTCTGGTTCGGCCAGGGAATCCGAAAAAGATTCGCGGGGTGCGGGACTTGGCCAAGCCCGGCTTCCGGGTTCTGGTGGTCCAGGGTGCGGGCCAGTTGGGGCTTTGGGAGGACGTGATCGGGCGCACGGGTGATGTGACCCTGGTGCGGGCCTTTCGGAAACAGATCATCCTCCACGCCGCCAATAGCGCGGAAGCCCGGAAAGCCTGGATTGCCGATCCAGCTCTAGATGCCTGGCTCATCTGGAACATCTGGCAGAAGGCCAGTCCGGAACTGGCGGAGGCAGTGCCCACTGAACCTGTATTCACGGTGTATCGCTCCTGTGGAGCAGCAGTGACGACTCGGACGCAAGTGCCTGCCCTAGCAGCGGAGTTCCTGGCATTTTTAGAATCAACCGAAGCGCGGCCGATCTTCGCCAAGTGGGGCTGGATGACCGCTCCAGTAAGGACTCGGCCAGATCATCGCGCTCTGGCTCCATCAGCTCGATTGAAGCAGTGACAGCACTTCTGGATGTGGTGGGCATTAAATCGAGGCCGTCCAAGCCCATGATGGGTGGAAGCGACCGTAAGGAGGATTCGTGTCAGGGACCGAGCATTTTGATCAGGCAGCGTCAACCTGGGATCTGGTGGAACGGCGCGTGCAGTTGGCCCATGCGGTAGCGGTAACTGTGGCTTCCCGAGTGCTTCTCACGAAGCAATTGAAAGTCCTTGATTATGGGTGTGGCACTGGCTTGGTCACATTGGAACTGGCTACACAGGTTGGTTCCATCACTGGGGCAGATACTTCACCCGGCATGCTGGATACCTTGGCTGGCAAGGCCAATGCTTTAGGCATTCCTGTGCGTCTGGTACCTCTGGATGCCGTCGGGAATGGGGATCTTGGTGGGCCCTACGACCTCGTTGTCAGCAGCATGACCCTGCACCATGTTTCCGATATGCCAGCTTTGTTCGTTCGGCTCATGCAGCATCTCAATCCCGGTGGGTGGGTGGCCTTGGCTGATTTGGACGAAGAGGATGGGTCGTTTCATGGCGACATGGCTGGAGTCCATCACCAGGGGTTCCCCCGGAAACAGGTCATGGACTGGTTGGAGGACGCAGGATTTGGACGGATCCAAATTGAGACCGCCACCGTGACCCAGAAGGATGGGAAGGACTATTCCGTATTTCTCGCCACAGGGCAGAAGTAATGATTGGGAACCTTCCAATAGGAAGACATATGTGGCGGATCCAGCCCTAATGCGATGAGAGCCAGGGCAGTGAGACTTTGCCTCAGCGTCCCTGTTGAGATGTTCACCGTTCTTTCCAGACCGGCTTCCGCTTTGCCCGGAAGGCACTGACTCCTTCAATGGCATCCTCGGTAGAGGCCAGGGTCGCAAAGAGGTCATCCATGGCATCCAGCCCCTGGTGATAGGAAAGGTCCTGGAGCTGGTTCAAGCCTTCCTTACCAATCTGCAGAGCCAGCGGGCTCTTGGAAGCAAGCTTCTGGGCCAGTTCCAAAGTAGCGGCGGCCAACTCCTGCTCGGGGCTACCTTGTTGACCAGCCCCAGCCTCATGGCTTCTGCCCAACGCCTCCAAACATCTTGCCCATCTTGTGCGGGTACCCTCAGCCTTGAAATCCACCCTTCCATGCCAGGGCTAATACCCAGAGGGCGCAGCCAGTTAGCAGCAGGCCCATGCCTTTGGGAAGCCATCGGCCCAGGAACTTGGAGAAGTGGCTCTCTGCATACTTGCTGGCCCAGCCTGATGAGGCCCCTGCCAGGAACAGAAGCAGCACATGACCGAGGGCATAGGCGAAGAGCAGCACGCCCCCCCACAGCACCTTCTTCTGGAGAGCCACGATGGTGAGTACCGCCGCCAGGGCTGGGGTGGCACAGGGCGCGGAGAGGGTGCCGGTGAGGCCACCCAGGGCGAAGGCACCAAAGAGCCCAGCCCCGTGGAAACGCGCCATGTGGGTGTGGGACGGGGTCGGTAGCGAAAACAGCCCCAGCAAGTGCAACCCCACGGCCAGCAGGATGAGTCCCAAGAGGGCTTTCCAGCCCCAGCCAACATCACCCATGAGGCTGCCGGTCAGGGCGGCGACGAGGCCCAGGATCGTGAAGGCGGCGGCGAGACCCAACACGAACACGGCGGACAGCACCATGGGGTGGTGACGGCCTTCTTTCGTGCCGCCGGTGAATCCCACTACCAGTGGAGCCGCAACCAGAACGCAGGGGTTCGCCGAGGTGAGGAGGCCACCCAGGAATACCAGGCCGAGCTGCTGGTAGGCCGGGGCCTGGGCCACCAGATCCGCCAGGCGCCCGACCAGGCCGTCCATCACTTCAGTCCGGCATTGGCCAGGGCGGAGAGGAACTCATCCTTGGGCCAGTAGCCGATGTGGCGGGTCACTTCCTTGCCGCTGGGATCGAACACCACCTGGGTAGGCATCACCATGATCTTGTGGAACTGAGCCTCCCTCGGGTACTGAGTGACGTAGAAATTCCTGATCTGAGCCCGGCTTCCAAAGGCCTGCTGGAGTTCAGCAAGGACCGGCTGCATCTTCACGCAGGGCACGCAGGTGGGGCCGCCGAACTCGATGACGGTCCACTTGCGAGAAGTCAGGATCTGGCTGAGACCCGGAGGATCAAGTGCAGGAACATGGCCCTGGGCAGTGAGAGAGATGGTCGAGCAGGCGACCAGGGCAAGGATGTTCAACGAGGGAAAGGTCATGAGCACTCCAGGAGGTGTTGGATCAATGGATTCATTGGCACCCGCACCCACCAGAGAAATCGGGATCAAGCGCAGCGCGAATGCTCGAAACCCCTTCTTTGGCGATGAAGGCTGAAAGTCCTATAGCGGCCACCGCGTCCGCCCACCACAGGGAGGGCGCGAGAAGGAAGACGAGGCTTCCTATGAGTAGAACAACAGAGAGCTGGATGCAGGCCAGACTGCAAGCTGCATCCCCCCTCAGTGTCCGGCTATCGAGGGCGCTGGCCGCCTGGCGTTTGGCCCGCCAGAGCCAGAACATGAAGCCAAGGCTGAGGGATGAAATGACGAGACCTGGAAGTGTCGTCACAGGGTGACGATGGCTCCCAAGCTGGAGGGCTGCCCCGAGAGAGGTGCCAAGTACCAGCAATACAAACAGGATCCCGATGCCAAAAGTGGCCTTTCGTTCTCGTCCCAGATGGGTGGTGGCGCATTCGCTCGTGTCTCGCAAGCGCCACAAAACGACCAGGGCAGATCCCACTTCGATGAAGCTGTCCGCACCAAACCCGAACAGTGCTACCGAGTCATCTGCCAGCCCATACCCCATGGACACAAGGCCTTCCACCAGGTTGTAGCAGATGGTGAAGTAGGCCAGGAATCGTGCATAGGCCAACCATTTGGATGGATGAGCACTGGCTTCAGGCTTCATTTTATTAAGCCTTCAACAGACTGAGGATCTCGTCGGAGCTGATGACCTTGCCCTGGGACTTGAGGTGGCCGTCCACGGCAAGCGCAGGGGTGCTGAGGATGCCGCGAGCCGCCATGGCCGCGTAGTCGGATACCTTGACCACCTGGTGGTTGCCACCGGACTTCTCCACCGCTTCCTTGGCGTGCTTCTCCAGGGTCTGGCACTTGGCGCAACCGGGACCGAAGACTTCGATGAGCATGGGAACTCCTTAAAGAATGGCGTTGAAGAGAAAGCCGACGACCAGGATCCCGATCGTGACTACGCCGACGAAAACGGCGATCAGGCGCGGTTTGAGCACCTTGCGGAGAATGATGGTCTCTGGGGGAGAAAGGCTGATCACGGCCATCATGAAGGCCAGTACTGTTCCAAGCGCAGCGCCTTTACCGATCAAGGCCTGCACGATGGGCAGCATTCCGGCTGCGTTGGAATAGAGGGGCAAGCCGATAAGAACGGCCAGGGGAACGTTCCACCAAACCCCCTTGCCCATGACCTTCACCAGCAAGGATTCGGGGATGTAGCCGTGGATGACGGCACCAGCGGCAATCCCCGCCAGCATGTAAGGCCAGACCTTGCCCACGATGTCGCGCACGCCCTGGACCGCCACATCCAGCCGACCACTGAAGCTCTGCTTGGCTTCCTCGATGGTCTGGGGATTGAAGGTGACTTCGAGCACCCACGGTTCCAAGGAACTCTCCATCCCCAGCTTCCCGATGACCAGACCCGCGAAGAAGGAGATCGCCACGCCGGTCGCCGCGTAGAGGAGCGCAATCTTCCAGCCGAACATGCCGAAGAGCATGAGCAGGGCCACCTCGTTAACCGTGGGAGCCGAGACGAGGTATGAGAACGTCACGCCAAGTGGGACACCCATCTTCACGAAGCCGATGAAGAGCGGCACCGCCGAGCAGGAGCAGAAGGGCGTGATGATGCCTAGCAGGCTCGCGAGAAAGTTGCCCCAGGCGCCAGCCCGCTTGGCCAGGATGGCTCTGGTCCGCTCCGGGCTCACGAAGGTTTGCAGGAAGGTGACCACCAGCACCACCAGCGTCAGGAGCATCAGCACCTTGGGGGTGTCGTAGAAGAAGAAGGTGACCGATGACCCGAGGTGGGACTTGAGACCCAGCTTGAAGATGGAGGCGGTGATCCACTCGGCGAAGGGCTCCAGGAAGTGGTAGACCAGGAACCAGAGGGGCAGGGCCAGCAGCAGCCAGCCACCCTTCCTCCAGAAACCCGGACTGGGTCCGGTCTCCGGCTGAGTGGGGGACGCACAGGTGGGACAGGGAATCTCGGACATCGATTGGACTTTCTCTCGGGAAGGGGTGGGGACGCTTCAGTGCGCCGTCAAGCGGGCATGGAGAGCGGGCAGCTTTTCGCGGAAGGGAGCCAAGATGCTTTCCTGCGCTTCAGCTAGGGGTTTCACAGGAATGGTGTCCATGACCTCTTCGAAGGACCGTCCACCAGCGAAGAGCAGGTCCACGGCCCCATGGAGCATGGCGACAAGCCCGCGGTCAGTGGCCTCCTTATCCAGTCCGAAGGACACCGCCAATTCGCGGAGCGCCTGCCACTGGGGCCAAAAGTAGGTAGGACCCATGGCCGTGAGGACCGCATAGGCTTCCAGGTGGGCCTCGGGAACCTCGGGTGTCTGTCCCAATGCCTCGAAGAGTGGGGCCAGCCGTGAACGGTCCTCCGGCACGAACCCGGGACCAAAGGCCACTGGGTTGTATCCCATGCCGAGAAGGGAAGGTGCGTTGGGGATCATGCGCACCAAGCGTTTGTGGCCATTCAGCAACCCTTCCAGTCTGGCGAAGGTCATGACTGGGGCTAGGGATACGATGGTGGCTTCCACCTTGAGCGCAGGAACCAGATCCGCCAAGGATGCTTTCATGACCGGCGGATGAAGGGCGATAAAGACGATGTCCTGTGCGACGGACTCGAGATTGTCTGCCGTGACCGTGATGGAGGGATGGGCACCCTTCAAGCGGTCCAGGACAGCAGGATCGCTGTCGCTTACCAGGACGCGGCTCAGATCCAGTCCTTTACTTTCCCAAGCATCTAGGAAGATGGCACTGATGCGTCCGCCGCCCAGGAGTCCAATCGAATGTCCCATGGCGATACTCCTCAGAAAGGGTTCCGTAGCAGTCATACGCCACTGCGGAGAAAGAAGGGCATAGCTGTTTCCTCAGGCACGGACAGCCTCACGATTTGCTGAAGGAGCCTTCTGGACCTTGGAGCACACCACCTGGATGGCAAGGTCCTTCACTTCCCTGGCACGAACGCGGTCCTGTTGAATATCCAGTAGGGTTCCGGCCTCGGCGAGGAGGCCCTTGAGCAGTGGGGTGGCCTGCTTCTTGGGCACGACGGACACGAAGACCCAGCGACCTTCCTTCCGCTCCACCACGAACCCCGCCCGCCGCAGTTCCTTCAGGGCCTCGGACACAGATGATTGAGGCACCTCAAGCGTTTCAGCGATCTGGCACACACATAGCTCTCCGGCTTCCAGAAGGGCCAGAACACGCAGGCGAAGGGGGTGAGACACCGCTTTCAACCGCTCCACCAGGACCCGCAAATCGTCTGTCATTCCGACCAGCCTTTCTCGATGCCCAGTAACAATGGACTGGTACCGTAGCTTTTAGTATATATCGGAAAATATCGAAAAACAAAATATAAAAATTCTTTCAGGCGCATAAAAGCATCTTGACAGGTGAAAAATTCTGAATGAGTATTGAGTTATGGAGTTGAATATGCCCCACCAACTGACCAACCCAATGATCAAAGAAGTCAGTGGCCTCTTTATCGCCTTGAGCGAAAGGTCTCGCCTAAAAGTGCTCCGTACTCTCTTGGACGCCAAGGGACCCCTCAGCCAGGGCGCCGTCGCCAAAGCATCGGGCCTCAAGCAGGCCAACGCGTCTAAGCATTTGGCCTACCTGGTACGTGCGGGCCTGGCGAGCCGCGAACCTGAAGGGAATACGGTCTACTTCTCCCTCGTGATGCCGCTGGTTGGCGATATCTGCAACCTGGTCTGCGGCCATGTGAGCGAACGAGCGAGAACGACCTACAAGTCCCTTCGTTGATCGAGGTTTTTTGAATGGGGTACTTCACTATGAACATCGACAACAGAAGCCTATTGGCATTCTTGCTCGTGGCTGGGGCGTCTCTTTGCGCGGACGAGCCCTTCACGGTGTCCCGAGCCATCCAAAAGGCATGGACGGATCAAGCGGGACTCAAAGCGGGTCAGGCCATGGTCGACAGTCGTCAGGCCGAAGCCGATGGCTACCGTGATCTGCGTTTGCCGACCTTGACGCTGAGTGCCCAGGGGGTGCGGACCAATGAGCCCATGATGGCCTTCGGCATCAAGCTGAACGAGGCCCGGATCGGGATGGCGGACTTCAATCCTCTCACCCTGAACCACCCGGACTCCATCGGCGCCTACGGCGGTTCCGCCGTGGTCCAGCAGCCCCTTTACACGGGTGGCCGCATCACCGCTGCACGCCGGGCAGGAGACTTCATGTTCCAGGCCGAGCAGGCCAGCCAGGAGCGCCGGAAGCAGGAAACAGCCCAGATGGTGGTGGAGGCCTACTTCGGCACGCAGGTGGCCGAGCAGGCTCTGAAGTGGGTGGATGATACCCGCCAGTGGATCCAGGGCATGGAGTCTTTCGTCGGAGCCCGCGTCCAGCAGGGGCTCATGCTCGAATCCGAACTCCAGCGCCTCAAAGCCTTTCATGCCCAGGCTGATGCCCAGCGCGCGGATGTGGTGAAGCAGGTGCGCTCGGCGCGATCAGGGTTGGGACTGCTCACTGGGTCTGGCCCAGTGGAAGGTCCGTTGGCTACCCCTCTGGAACCGGAGACGACAGATTCCTTGAAGGTGGCAGGGCAGGGGACAACTTTCCGGGGCGACCTGGTGGCCGCTGATCTCCAGGCTAAGGCCGCCGGCGAAGGCGCCAAGGCCGCCAGGGGCAACCTGATTCCCGAGGTCGGTCTGGAAGTGGGTGCCGGCACCTTGCATCACTCCTGGTCCGAGAAGGGGAACTGGACCTGGGCTGCGGTGGGTATGAAGTGGAAGGTGTTCTCGGCTCCCGACCAAGCCAAGGCCAAGGCTGCCCGCGCCCAGGAACGGGCTGCCATAGACATGCGCTCCTTTAAGCAGCAGCAGGCAGAACATGAGGTCCGCGTGGCGCGTGAGGCGGTTGTCGCGGCCGATGCCCGCTACGTTGCCGCGAAGGAATCCCTGGCCGCTGCCGAGGAATCCAAGCGGCTCCGAGAAGCCCGCCACCGAGAGGGACTCGCACCCCTGATTGAAGTGCTCGACGCCGAAGCGGCCGTCCAGGGCGCTCGCACTCTTATTCTCCAGAGCCTGTTTGAAATCCGCGTCAGTCGTGCCGGCCTTGATATGGCCACCGGCCATCCCATCGAAGGAGTGAATCCATGAAGTCAGTCGTTTCTTCTCTGATCTTGGTTGGTGGTCTGCTCGGGAATCTGGCTTGTGGACACAAGCCAGATTCCCGAGAGAAGCTTGAGCTGCCCAAGGTGGCGGTCTCCCTGGTGGCCCAGGGCGCGCCCGCGGGCGGCGCCTGGGTGGCCGCCACGCTGCAGTCCACCCGGACCGCCATGATGTCCACGCGGATGGCTGCCCAGGTCCGGCGCGTATTGGTACAGGAGGGCCAGCGCGTAGCCGCCGGTACCCTGCTGATCTCCCTTGGTGATGAGGATCTCCAGGGTCAGCTCAAGGCTGCGGAAACCGGACTCGCCACCGTCGAGGCCTACCATCGCCGCATCCAGGCTCTTCAGGCCCAGAAGGCCAGCACCGCCGTCGAACTCGAGCAGGTGGAGGCCCAGGTGGCCCAGGCCGAGGCAGGTGTCACGGCCCTGAAAGCCAACATCGCCTATACCCAGATCCGAGCCCCCTTCTCCGGGGTGGTTCAATCTCGCAAGGTCAATGAAGGCGATTTTGTCGGTCCCGGCATGCCCCTGTTAGAACTGGTAGGTGACGGCGAGCAGGAACTGGTTGCCACGTTGTCTGAGCAGGAATCGAAGGGTTTGAAGACTGGCGCCAAGGTGAAGTTCGAGTCTGAAGGCGTCGAAGGTGAGGCTCAGGTCACGGGCATGGCGCCTGGCGGAGACCCCTACAGCCACAAGGGCACGCTGCGGGCCAAGGTGCTCAAGCCCAAGGGCCTTCGCCAGGGCTCCTTCGCGCGAATCCTGGTGTCCGGTCTCACTGTTGAGGGACTTTCGGTACCCCGCAGCGCCTTGGTCCAAAGAGGCGAACTCACGGGCGTGTTCATCGCCAAGGATGGCCATGCCGAGCTGCGCTGGATCTCATTGGGTGACGGGGAAGGAAGCTACCTCCCCGTGCGTTCCGGCCTGAAGTCGGGCGAGAACATCATCGACCGTCCGGGTGCTCTTCAGGACGGTCAGCCCATCGAACTGCCAAGCGGGGTGAACCATGGCAAGTGAACCCAAGTTGGGTTTGGCCGGGAGACTCGCCAAGGGCTTCCTGCGCAGCAAGCTGACGCCCCTCATCGTCGTCGCCTCGCTGATGCTGGGCATTCTCGCGGTGGTGATCACCCCCCGCGAGGAGGAGCCCCAGATCATCGTGCCGATGGTGGATCTCTACATTCCCTATCCAGGAGCGAGCCCCAAGGAGATCGAAAGCCAGGTCACCAACCCCATGGAGCGCCGCCTCTGGGGCATTCCGGGCGTCGAGTACCTCTACAGCATGAGCCGGCCCGGCATGGCGCTCATCACCGTCCGCTTCAAGGTGAACGAGCCCCAGGAACCCAGCCTGGTGAAGATCTACCAGGAACTGGCGGCCAATCCCCAGATGCTGCCCCCTGGAGCCATGAAGCCCATCATCAAGCTCCAGACCATCGATGACGTGCCCTTCCTCGTCCTGACCCTCCATGGGGAGGGCCAGACTCCTGGTCAGCTCCGGACTCTAGGCGAGGTGATGGCGCGGGAGCTGTCCGACGTTCCCAACACCGCCCAGGTGAAGGTTACCGGGGGCGCCCGGCGCATGGTGCGCATCGAACCAGATCCGGACCGTCTGCGCTCACTCAATTTTTCCATCGCTGAACTCCAGCCTGTCCTTCAGGCCGCCGAGGCCCAGCTTCCCGCCGGCGCCCTGATCGATCACGGCAAACGCACTGAGCTGGAGGCCACGGGGTACGTACTCCAGGCTGCCGAACTGAAGCGACTGGTCCTGGGGGTACGGAATCAGAAGCCCATCTACCTCGCGGATGTCGCGAAGGTGGTGGACGCGCCAGACCCCGAGCCTCCGATCGTTCTCTTCGCCGAGTCAGGGCGGCCGGGGTTTGAACCTGCCGTAAGCATCACCCTCTCCAAGCGGGCTGGAACCAACGCCACGGCGCTGGCGGAGCAGGTGCTCGCCAAGGTGGGGGCCCTTCGCGGCAGCCTCATCCCCCGCGATCTCAAGGTGACCACCACCCGCAACTACGGGGAGACCGCCGGCGACAAGTCCAACGAGTTGATCGAGCACCTCCTCATCGCGACCCTTAGCGTCATCGCCCTCATCTTCCTGGCCATGGGCTGGCGGAGCGCGGTGGTGGTAGGTGTGGCCGTTCCCGTCACCCTGGCCCTCACCCTGCTCATCACCTACCTGTTCGGCTACACGCTAAACCGCGTCACACTGTTCGCGCTG
>CAIXHJ010000300.1 GCA_903919165.1 uncultured Holophagaceae bacterium | reverse complement strand
TCGTAAAGGCGCTGGTACAGCGTTTCCGCGCCCAGTTCCTCCAGCAGCGGGAACAATTCGCGCTCCTCCGCCTCGTTGTGGGGGCGCAGCACTTCGTAGATCCACTTCGCCCCGCGATCCACCTCCTGCCAGTCCGCAGCCGCGAGGGCATCGGCCAGGCGGGTCAGCCGATTCTGGGCTTCTTCGTGGGTGGCATGCCAGTTGGGAGTGGGCAGGTTGCCGGAGCTGATCGACTGTGGGGCCGGGTTGGACATGAATGCCTCCAGATCCGATCAGTCTGAGCGGTTCGCGAGCTGATTTCTGTGTCTAAATATCTAAATGAGACCAGTTGTGATCAAGGGCACAGAGCATTGTCATCGCAAGGACTTAGCGGATATTTTAATATTCCTGAATACTCATTTAATTTTGAATCTCACTCTTTGATCCTGGCGGATGTCCCGCACCTTGCAGACAAGTTTCCCACCCCTCCCCTGATAGTTCCTTGCCCAAGTCGAAAAGGACGAGGTCCACCCAGTCCTGTTTCTGCGCGAACCGCCCCACGACCCCCGGTCGATCCCACGCCTCCGACCCTGGAAGCCGGCGTTTTCAAGCCTCCATGCCCACAGTGGCTCCGTGGTGGGCTTTCAAGCACTGCGGTAGGGTGGAGGCTTCTGGAGGCCGCGCCTTGGATCTGCTCGACGATTTCCTGCCCTACGCCCAGGGTTGCCTCAAGCACCCCTCAGAACGGGCCCGCCTTGCAGTCATCCTCACCCAATGGACGGCTCAGTGGCGAGGGAAACACAGGGTCTTCGACTACTCCCGCAGCCACCACGGGGCCTTCTTTCACTTCAACCAACTCATGGACGGGAAGTGGGTCCAGGCCTTCACCTTCGTGGCCACCAAGCGCGAAGGCGTATGTCTGCGTGGCCCCGAGCCGGATCGCTCGCGCAAGTCCCACAAGCTGCGCCGGAACCCACTGAATGCAGCCCCCCTGGACGCCCTTTTCGGGGCCTGGTCCCTGCATCCCGAAGCCCGGCCCGCCGGACATGCCGTGGAGTTCTTCCTGGAAGAGACCCCGGACGAGGTCTGGGCGGCCTGTCTGGCAGAGGCGTTGGCCCGCCTGGGTGCATAGGTTCTTGCGGATTTTGTCCACTTCAGGCAAGGTGTCAGGACTGCCATGCTGATCTCCCGCCGTTTTTTCGCCTTTAGCTTTCGCACCCCGGGTGCGAGGGCCGGCGGCATTTAGATCCAGACCGCTTCCGCCATCGCCCCCGAGACCTCACCGCTCGGGGGTTTCTGCATTTCAGGAGCACCCATGACCCAGCCTGACCCCCAGACTCTCGCCAGCCTCCGCCAGGCCATCGATGCGGTGGACGACGAGGTACTGGCCCTCCTCAACCGCCGGGCGGGGCTCGCCGCCGAGGTGGGGCGTCTGAAATCAGAAGCCTCGCCCGAAGCCCTCTTCCACGCCCCGAAACGCGAGCGTGAAATTCTCGCACGTCTGGAGGCAGAGAATGGTGGTCCCTTCCCAGATGCGGCTGTGCGCACGATCTTCCAAGAGATCATGAGCGCCTGTCTCAGTCTGGAGAAGCCGCTGCGGGTGGCCTTCCTGGGACCTGAAGGCACCTTCACACACCTGGCGGCCCGCCATCAGTTCGGCGGTTCCAGTCAGGCCCTGCCCCAGGGCACCATCCAGGCCGTGTTCCAGGCCGTGGAGCGGGCCCGCGCCGACTACGGCGTGGTGCCCGTGGAGAACGCCACGGAAGGCGCCGTGGACTCCACGCTGGACGCCTTCCTCGACAGCCCTCTACACATCTGCGCGGAGATCCTGCTGCCCGTGGACCAGGCGCTCCTGCTGCGACCAGGGCTCGATCTCGGCGGCGTTCGGCGGGTCTACTCTCATCCCCAGGCCCTGGGCCAGTGCCGCCGCTGGCTGGAAACCCATATTCCCTACGCAGACCGCATTGAGGCGCCCTCCACCTCCGAGGCCGCCCGGCTGGCCCGGGAGGATGGCGAGGGGGCGGCGGTGGCTTCGGAATTGGCCGCAGAACTGTTCGGCCTCCGGGTGGCTGAGACGAAGATCCAGGATCTCGCGGCCAACGCCACCCGCTTTCTCGTCCTGGGGCCAAAATCCGCCGAGCCCACCGGTCATGACCGCACCACCCTGCTGGCCATGGCGCAGGATGGCCCCGGCGCCTTGTTGCGTCTGCTGGAACCCCTGGCTCGTCGCGGTCTGAGCCTGAGCCGCATCCAGAGCCGACCCACCCGGCGGAAGCTCTGGGAGTACGCCTTTTTTCTCGACGTTGAAGGCCACAGCGACGACCCCCTCATGGCCGAGGCCCTGGTCGAACTCCAGAACGCCTGCGCCTCGCTGAAGCTGCTGGGCAGTTACCCGCAAGCAGTGACGGAGGGCCTGCGATGAACCCGAGGATCCCGACCATGCACCCTTCTTCGATGAAGCCCTGGAACCCTGAATCCTGGCGAGGCCTGCCTGCGGCGCAGCAGCCCATTTACCGGGACCCGGCCGCCGTGGAGGCCGTACTGGCGGAGCTGCGGGAGCTCCCGCCCCTGGTCGTGGCCGAAGAAGTGGACTTCCTGCACCAGCTGCTGGCGGAGGCCGCCGAGGGGAAACGCTTTCTGCTGCAGGGGGGCGATTGCGCAGAGGCCTTCGCGGATTGCCGGGGGGCCATCATTCAGGACAAGCTGCGGGTGCTGCTGCAGATGTCCGTGCTCATCACCCACGGCGGTCGCACCGGGGTCATCCACCTCGGCAGGATCGCGGGCCAGTACGCCAAGCCCCGCAGCGGCCTCACCGAGAAGGTCAATGGACAAGAGGTGCCGGTCTACCGGGGCGACCTCATCAATGGCCTGTCGCTGGACCAGCGGGAGGCCGATCCCCGGCGGCTGATGGAGGCCTACCACCGTGCCGCGGCCACCCTGAATCATCTGCGGGCCCTGGTGGACGGCGGCTTCGCGGACCTCCATCATCCCGAGCACTGGGACTTGTCCTGGAGCCGGGAGGACGCGGGGCACTACCTCGAGACCCTGGACCAGGTGAGGAACTCCCTGGATTTCGTCCAGAGGCTGGGCGGGCTGCCCGAGCACCTCCGCACCGGGGAGCTGTTCACCAGCCATGAGGCCCTCCACCTGCCCTATGAGACGGCCCTCACCCGTTTCGTGCCCGAGAAGGGCCGCCACTACAATCTGGGAGCCCACTTCCTCTGGGTCGGCGAGCGCACCCGCCAGCTCGACGGCGCGCACCTGGAATACATCCGTGGGATCGCGAATCCCATCGGCCTGAAAGTGGGTGCCTCCATGCGCCCGGACACCCTTCGACACGTACTGTCCAAACTGGACCCGGAGCGCAAGCCCGGCCGACTCACCCTGATCACGCGCTTCGGCGCGGGCCGAGCCGAAGGTGTGCTCCCGGCTCTGATCGAAGCCGCCCGGGCCGAAGGCCATCCCGTATTGTGGAGCTGCGATCCCATGCACGGCAATGGCCGCCAGGCCGCCGGAGGGCAGAAGACCCGGGCCTTCGGGGACATTCTCCAGGAATTGCAGGAGGTGGCCACCCTTCATCGGGCCCATGGTTCGCGCATGGGCGCCGTGCATTTCGAGCTAACGGGCGAACCGGTTACGGAATGCACGGGAGGGGTTGAGGGCCTGGATGAAGCAGGGCTCGAGAGGGCCTATCGCAGCGGCTGCGATCCGCGACTGAACCGCAGCCAGAGCCTGGAGATGGCCTTCCTCATTGCCCAGATGATCCGGGGGGCGTGATCACTTCGCCACACTCCAGGCCATCTGGTGCCGATAATCCTTCACGAACTGTTTCTTCTCGGCGGAGTAATTGCATCCGCCGCCGGTGCTGTTCGGACCGATGGCCACGAGGCCCAGGTCGATGGTGGGGGGAAAAGTGGCCAGGGCGCGATCCGCGGCCCTCTGCGCGGAGAAGCCCTTCGCCAGCAGATCGTAGGTGGTCTTGGCTACCAGGCGCTTGACGATGTCCTCGCCGTTCCCCGTGCAGGCCACGGCGCCCTTGGGTCC
>CAIXHJ010000299.1 GCA_903919165.1 uncultured Holophagaceae bacterium | reverse complement strand
CCTCGGCATTGAGCTGTTCGATGTCCTTGCGGATGAACTCGATCTCGAAGCCCTCCGGATCCATCCACCCCAGCGCCAGGGGCGCCATCATGTAGGCATCGTCGGAATCGGGGCTGTGGGCGATGGAGAGCTTCATGGGGGTCCTCGCTTTCAGTTCAGCACAGATCCATGCGAATGGTACGATCGGCGGGTTCCAGTGCCTTTCTTTCGGGAGTTCCTGTGACCCAGCTCGGCGCAAACCCAGTAAGGAGCAGGCGATGTACGCGGTCGATCAGCCCTTCGACATCGTGATCACCACCAACTCAGGTTATCCGCTGGATCAGAACCTCTTTCAGACGGTCAAGGGCATGAGCGCCGCGGCCCTCATTGTTCGGCCGGGCGGGGTGATTATCAGCACGTTCGAGTGTTGCGACGGTGTGCCCAACCACGGCAATTACGCCAAGATCCTCCAGATGCGCGACACCCCTCAGGAACTGCTGGGGATGATCAACGATCCATCCTTCAGCATGTTCGACCAGTGGCAGGTCCAGGTCCAGGCAATCATCCAGCTCAAGGCCGACTGCTACCTGTACTCACTACTGGACGATGAAACGGTGTGAAAAGCTAAGTTCAAGCCCACCGCCGAGCCCGCGAAAACCCTGGCCGAGATGATCAATCGCCAGGGGCCCGAGGCCCGGGTGGTGGTCCTGCCCTATGGACCCTTGACCATCCCCTACGTGAAGGAATCCTGACCTTTCAACCAGGATCACAGCTGTTCAGGGTTCTTCCCGAAGAGGCACACGTCCTGCACGTGATGCCCCTTGCCCGCGATCACCAGCCGCCCGCCCCCCCGGGGGTTCTGCACATCGCCGCTCCGCCTCGGAATGAGGTGGATGTGGCTATGGAGAATGGTCTGCCCGGCCACTTGGCCCGCGTTCACCCCGATGTTGAACCCTTCCACTTCGGTGTCTTCCTTCAGGATGTCCCCCCGAAGCTGGTGGATCAGCTCCGCGCAGGCTTCCCGCTCTTTGGGCGTGAGTCCGAAGAAATCCCTGACGTGGCAGTGGGGAATCACCAGGGAATGGAGGGGTGCGACAGGGAAGGCATCCCTGATCGCAAAGGCCAGGGCGTTGGAGAGAATCACGTGGTTCGACATGGAAGCGCAGAAGTGACAATCTGCTGATTCCATAGCTCCTGGTGGATCCCTGGAATCCGACTCAACGGATGGTCTCCGGATTGCGCGCAGCGAGCTTGCCCTTCACGCGCTCCACACCCTTGGCGGCCAGGGCATAGCGGGGGTTCTCCTCCAGGGCGTGGCGGAAGTGTTCCAGCGCTTTGTCCAGCTGGCCCTTGGCTTCGAACACGCGGCCTAGGTTGAAGTGGGGGAAGCAGTAGCTCTCGTACCGCTTGGCCTTCAGGGCCATGTGCAGCCAAGGAATGGCCTCGTCAGGCTCGCTTTGCTCCACGTAGTAGGCGCCGATGTCGTTGTAGGGATTCCCGAACTCGGGGTCCAGGTCGATCGCACGGTGACAGTCCTCGATGGCCGCGGCGTAGTCCTTCTCGAAGGAGCGCGCCCAACCACGGAAGGTGTAGGCCTCCGCCGTGGGGCAGATTTCGATGGACTTGGTGTAGAGGCCAATGGCCTTCTGCACCTCGCCCTTCATATGGAGCTGGTAGGCCTTCCCCACCCACTCCATGGCTTCCTGGCGTTTGTCCTTCCGTTCTTGTTCGTCACTCATTGGGTGTTCCTCGACGCCATCAGGATAAAACCTCGGGGAAGCCCCCTCTGGAGGATTCTTCCTTCGAGACGTACCGAACCCTCAACAGATGTGGCATTTCCGTTTTTCTTGCAGTTGACGTTTACTTAGAACTTGTCTGGGCTTGACTGTTCATCCGGAGTTGCTCCATGGCCCCATCCATCGTCCAGGCCCCCACCTACGTTGTGAACCACAAGGTCCTCGTCTGGCTGGCCGAGGTGGCCGGTCTCTGCCAGCCCAAGGACATCCACTGGTGCGACGGCACCAGGGAAGAGTACGACCGCCTCTGCGCCCACCTCGTAGAGGCTGGCACCTTCCGGAAACTCAACCCCGTGAAGCGGCCCGACAGCTACCTCGCCTGGAGTGATCCCATCGACGTGGCGCGGGTGGAGGACCGCACCTTCATTTGTT
>CAIXHJ010000298.1 GCA_903919165.1 uncultured Holophagaceae bacterium | reverse complement strand
CTGGGAGAGGTCCAGGGGCACGTTCAGGTAGTGATCGCGAAAGGTGTGGTTCTGCTCGGGATCCAGCACCTCCAGCAAGGCCGCGCTGGGATCCCCGCGCATGTCGCGGCCGATCTTGTCCACCTCGTCCAGCATCATCACGGGGTTCATGCTCTTGATCTGGTGAAGAGCCTGCACGATGCGGCCCGGCATGGCGCCGACGTAGGTGCGGCGGTGGCCGCGGATCTCGCTCTCGTCGTGGACGCCGCCCAGTGAAATGCGTGCGTACTTGCGGCCCAGGGCCCTGGCGATGGACTTGCCGAGGCTGGTCTTGCCCACGCCGGGCGGACCCACGAAGCAGAGGATGGTGCCGCGAAGGTCGGGCTTCAGCTTGCGTACAGCCAGGAACTCCAGCAGACGGTCCTTGATCTTCGGTAGGCCGTAGTGGTCCTCGTCCAGCACCGTCTGGGCCTGCTTGAGGTCCAGGTTGTCCTCGGTCTGGACGCCCCAGGGCAACTCCGTCATCCACTCCAGATAGGTCCGGGTCACCGAGGTCTCGCTGGAATCCGGGTGCATGCGCTCCAGCTTTTTCAGGTTGCGCTCGATCTCGACCAGCGGCTCCTCGGGCACCTTCATCTTCGCCAGCTTGTCCCGGAATGCCGTGATCTCTTCGGCCAGTTCTGAGCCCTCACCCAGTTCCTGCTGGATGGCCTTGAGTTGCTGGCGGAGATAGTACTCCCGCTGGCTCTTGTCCATCTCCCCGCGGGCTTCCATGGTGATCTTCTGCTGGACCTCCAGCAGCTGGATCTCCCGCTGAAGCAGCTCGTTCACGCGTTTCAGGCGTTGACCGGGGTGGGCGATCTCCAGCACTTCCTGGGTCTGCTGGAGCTTGAGGTCGAGATTCGAAGCCACCAGATCGGCCAGCCGGCCGGGGTTGTCGAGGTTCCCCGCGATGACCAGCACCTCCTGGGGCAGCGTCTTGCCCAGGGCCACGGCCTTCTCCAGGGTCTGCTTCACGCTGCGCAGCAGGGCATCCGACTCCAGATCTGGGGTCTTCAATTCGGGTTCGGCCAGGGGTTCCACCCGGGCCTTGAAGAGGTTTTCCGTCTCGGTGAAGTACTCCACCCGAACCCGCTGGAGGCCCTGCACCAGAGCGCGGATGCGACCGTCCGGCAGCTTCAACACACGCATGATGAGCGCCGCCGTGCCCACCTGGTAGAGGTCCTCGGGGCGAGGATTGTCCATCTCTGTCTGCTTTTGGGAAAGCAGCAGGATCATCCGGTTCTCCACCAGGGCCGTGTCCACCGCGCGGATGGATTTCTCGCGGCTGATGCTGAGGGGCAGGATCACATAGGGGTAGACCACCACGTCGCGAAGCGGAAGCACCGGCAGCTCTTCCGGCAGCTTGGGCGTTTCGTCTGGCGGGGGGGGCAGGAGGACATCATCGGCCACGGTACAACCTCGGCCTTCAGGATAGCGCTACTTCTTGCGCGTCCTCGGGGCGGGGGCCTCTGGTTCGGCCGGGAACAGGGGCTGGGCCACGGGTTTGCTGGGTTCAGGCAGCCCCGCGGACGGCTTGCTCCTCGGGAGTGGGACCTGTCCGGTGGAGGCCTCTTTGTGCATGAGTCCCTCCAGGGCCTTCACGAAATCCGGCAGATCCTTGAAGTCGCGGTACACGCTGGCGAAGCGGACATAGGCCACCTGATCGAGCCCCTTCAACTCGTCCATGACCAGCTCGCCCAGCTCGCGGCTGCGGATCTCGCGATCTGGCCGCTCCATGAGCCGGGATTGGATGTCGCCCACCATGTCCTCGATGCGCGCCAGGGATACAGGCCGCTTCTGGCAGGCCAGCAACAGGCCCTTCAGGAGCTTCTGCCGGTCGAAGGGTTCGCGTCGTCCGTCCTTCTTGAGGATCACCAAGGGCACTTCTTCCACGCGCTCATAGCTGGTGAAGCGGCGGGCGCAGGACAGGCACTCGCGGCGTTGGCGGATGGAATCACCCTCGCGGGACTCGCGGGAGTCCACCACCTTGTCTTCGAGGTGTCCGCAAAAGGGACAGCGCATGGGCCCCCTGTATTTATGCTTCGACGATTCGCGGCGCCAGCAAGGCCTCGCAGGTGATGGAGTTGGCCACGAAGCAGTACTTGTGAGCCTTCTCGAACAGCTCGACCACCTTGGCCATGCTGGTTCCGCGGGTGACGCGGATGACCGGGCGGAGGTGCACTTGGGTGATGCGGGTGACCTTGGAAACCGTGTCCAGCACGGATTCCGCGTGATCCTCGTAGCCCACCACCTCGATCTTGGCCTTCGCGCAGAGGGCCAGGAAGGTGAGCATGTGGCAAGTGGCGAGGGCTGATCCCAGCAGATCCTCGGGGTTCCAACACGCCGGGCTCCCGGCGTACTCTGGGGCGCTGCTGACGGCCAGCGCGTGCTTGCCAGGATTCGTGACCGTCGCGTTGCGGTTGTAGGTGCCGTCGAGGGTGTTTCCGGTCCAGTGCAGCATGAGGGGATAATGATGGGCCACGGGATCCTCCTTGGAATGCCTGCGCTCAGGATGCCACAGCCCTGCATGCTAGCCTGGGGCGGCCTTCCGGAGCCCCATGCCCACGCCCGCCCGCATCCATGTCGCCCACGCCTTGCACGAGGTTTTCGGGGAAGGTGGTCGCGTGCCGGATATCTGGGATCGCGACCTGGGTGAGGATGCCCAGTTGGCCCAGGCCCTCCTCGGCCTCTGTCTCCGGCGTTGGGGCCGGCTCCAGGCCTGGGTGAAGCCCAAGCTGAAGGATCCGGACCGCGGTGTGCCCCTGGGAACCCGGGTGACCCTGGCCATGGGCCTGGCCCAGCTGGCCTGGCTGCCGGGCGTCAGCGATCATGCCGCCGTGAACGAATCCGTGGACCTGTCGGCCGATCGCGACCTGGGCTTTCCGCCCCACAAGGGGCTGGTGAACGCCCTGCTTCGCCGAGCCGCCAAGAATCGTGCTGACCTGGCCGACGAGTTGGACGCCCTGCCCCCAGCCCTGGACCGCGGCCCTGCCGCCGAGCGGGCCCTCAAGGCCGCCCTGGCTCCCCACCACGCCGAGGGGGAGATCGAGGCCCTCTGGGCGCGGCTCCAGCAGCCGCCCCGCCCCGACTTCCGCCTGCTCAAGGGGGAGGCGCCCGAAGGCTTGGTTCCCGTAGCCGAGTTACCCGGTTGCCTGTGTCTTGTAGACGGGGCCCCCTTCCCCCGTCCCTGGCTGGAATCCGCGGGCGGCCTGGTCCAGGACCGCAGCTCACAGGCCCTCCTGGCCTATACCTGGACCCGGCCTGTCGTCCGCATCCTGGATGCCTGCGCCGCTCCCGGCGGCAAGACCACCACGCTGGCCCTCCGCCATCCTGGCGCGGTAATCACGGCCCTAGAGGTAAATCCGAGGCGGGCCGCCCGCCTGCGCCAGACGCTTCAGCAACGGGGCATCGAGGCCCGGGTGATCCAGGCGGACGCGGCGGAATGGCTGGAGGGCAACGAGGCCACCTTCGACCTCATCCTGCTGGACGCCCCTTGCAGCGGAAGCGGCACCCTGCAGAAACACCCCGAGTGGCCCTGGCTCAAGCACGATGACCTGCCAAGGCTGACCGGCCTCCAGCGTCGACTGCTCACGGCCGCCACGGAGCGGCTGGATCCCGGCGGCCTCCTCATCTATGCCGTCTGTTCGTGGCTGCCGGAGGAGTGCGGTTCACACCGGGAATGGCTGGGACAGGCGCGGCCGGACCTGCGTCCGGCCGGGGTATGGCCCGCCTCCCTGGGCACCGCCTCGGATGCCGAGGGGGATTCCACGGCGTTCTTCCGACCCCATCCCCTGCGCTGGGAGGGCGAGGGCTTCCAGGCCTTCGCCATGGTTCGCACTTGAAAGAACCGGTTATTCAGACCGCTCGGTTGGAGCAGGCGGGGGCATAGGCAGCCCCGTAGAGACTCAGGTCGTAATCGCGGACCAGGAAGACGGGGGTGGCCCGGAGGAGCTGGGCCAGGTGGGTGCGATAGCTCCGTTCAAACCGGGCCATGAAGCGGCCTCGGGTAAGGAAGTGCTCGGCGTTCTTGGAGGCGATGCCGCCTGCGAGGAACAGTCCCCCGGTGGGCAGGAACACCATGCAGAGATCCGCGCAGATCCGGGCGTAGAAGTCCACGAAAAACTCCATGGCCCGGCCACAGGCGGGGTCGGAGGCCGCCTGGGCGGAAATGGCGGCGGGCTGTTCCGTGTCAGGGAGGGCCAGAATGGCGGTGGCCGCTGGCGTCCAGGGCGTGCGGCGCGTGTCGAGCAGGAAGCGGAACATGGCGGCCAGACCCGAACCCGAGAGGGCCAACTCGGCGCCAGGGGGGGCCGGCAGGCCCTTCTGCAGGTGATGCCAGAGGGCGAGGGAATCCTCGTCGAACACAGGCAGGCCGATATGCCCTCCTTCGCTGGGGAAGGCGCGGGGTCCCCCGGAGGTAGGCACGATGAAACCCACGCCAAGGCCTGTCCCCGCCCCCACCACCAGGGCCAGGCCCCGGGGATCCACGGCAGGCAGACTGCCGTCGCCGTGCGGCAGGGGTGTAACCCGACTTGCATCCGCCAGATTGAGCTGGATGACGCCGCAGGACAGGGCGGTGAAGTCATTGACCAGGTGGACGGGCATGCCAAGATCCCGTTCCAGCGCGGCCGCGTCGATGTCCCAGGGCGCGTTGGTGAGGTGGATGCGGCGGTCGAGAAGAGGGCCCGCGCCGCAAAGGCAGGCCATGCCCGGACGGATGGAGGGGTCGGCGGCCAGAAAGGCCTGGATGGGGCCGAGAAGGGAATCTTCCTCCTGAGTGTTGAAACGCGCCTTGCGGAGGAGGCGGTAGTTGGAGCCGTCCGGGGCCAGGAGGGCCAGGTTGAGGTTGGTGCCGCCCACATCGGCGGTTAGGACAGGGCTCTCGGCGCGGGCAGGCACCTGGGCTACTTCGCGATGACGCGGACCATCTCCAGCACTTTGCTGGAGTAGCCCCACTCGTTGTCGTACCATGCCACGACCTTGATGAAGCTGCCGTCCAGGGCCATGCCGGCTTCGGCATCAAAGACCGAAGTGCAGCTCTCGCCCCGGAAGTCCGTGGAGACGACTTTCTGGTCGGTGTAGGCCAGCACGCCCTTCATGGGGCCCTCGGAGGCGGCCTTCATGGCGGCGCAGATGGCCTCGTAGGTGGTTTCAGTGCTGAGTTCGACCGTCAGGTCCACCACGGAGACGTCGGAGGTGGGAACGCGGAAGGACATGCCCGTGAGCTTCTTGTTCAGCTCGGGGATGACCTTGCCCACGGCCTTGGCCGCGCCAGTGCTGCTGGGGATGATGTTCTCCAGGATGCCGCGCCCTCCTCGCCAGTCCTTGTTGCTGGGACCGTCGACGGTCTTTTGGGTGGCCGTGGCGGCGTGCACCGTGGTCATCAGGCCGCGCTTGATCCCGAAGGTGTCGTGGAGCACCTTGGCCACCGGCGCCAGGCAGTTGGTGGTGCACGACGCATTCGAAATGATGGCCTGCCCGGCATAGGTCTTGTCGTTCACGCCGAAGACGAACATGGGCGTGTCGTCCTTGCTGGGCGCCGAAAGGATGACCTTCCTGGCCCCGGCAGCGAGGTGCTTCTCGGCGGTGTCCTTGCTGAGGAAGAGACCGGTGGATTCGATG
>CAIXHJ010000297.1 GCA_903919165.1 uncultured Holophagaceae bacterium | reverse complement strand
CCATGAACCCGCACCTGTTATTCATGAACCTGAGCCCGTGGTCCATGAACCCGCACCTGTTATTCATGAACCTGAGCCCGTGGCCCATGAACCCGCACCTGTTGTTCATGAACCTGAGCCCGTGGCCCATGAACCCGCACCCGTCGTTCATGAACCTGAGCCTGTCATCCACGAGCCTGCGCACGCGTTCCAGGAACCCGGGCCTGCCCTCCATGAACCTGAGCTCGTGGCCCATGAACCCGCACCCGTCATTCATGAACCCGCGCCTTTGGCTCTTGAACCTGCCCATCCTGTGATCGTGGAACTGGCAACCATGTCTGCCGCAGGCGGGCAGGCACCTGCCGCTCCTGGTCAGGACCGGCTGGTTCCCGCGCCCGCTGAGCCGGCGTCTGCCACCCCTGATCAGGCCCGAGCCATGCTCCAGGCTCTGTTGGCAGATCCTGTGTTGGTGGATGTCCTCGCCAAGGCTTTGGTGGCGCGCCTGGGTGATCAGGTACTTCGCGAGATCGCCTGGGAAGTCATGCCGGACCTGGCGGGAAGGTTGCAACGCTAGTCGCATGAAGCGATCTGTCCCCCTCTTCTCACGGCCGTTTCCCAGGCTCCTCCCATGATCACTGGCTTCAACACGGATGTACGACACGGGAACCGCCTCTTCCATATCCAGACGGAGGACAAGGGACAGGCCAACCCCAAGATCGAAACGCTCATCTATATGGGCGGTGAAATCCTGGACAGCTACCGTTCATCCTACGAAGACCTAATCGCCATGCCACCCGTGTCCGAGTCGGCCATTCAGGGGCGCATGGAAGAGCAGCATCGATCTGTCATCCGCGACATCAAGAACGGGAAGTACGACCTCACGCCTCCCGATTTCGTGGAGCAGCAGGCCTTCAATGACCGCCCCTTGGATCAGGCCATCCTCGAGTTCCTCCAGCAGGAAGGTGATGTGGATAGCCTCGAACTGGTGCTGGACCAACCCCTCAAGCCCGTCTTCGGAAGCCTGTTCCGGGTGCAGATTCGGGCGCGGCTGTGCCAGAGCCAGATCCCGGTTTCAGGCGCCGAGGTGGCCGTGAAGCTGGTGTCCAGCATAAAAAAGGCCACGAGTCTGCTGTTGGGACAGACCGGAACCGATGGCCTGTTTGTGGGCGAGGTCCAGCTTCCCCCCAGCCAGCCTGGGCAATGCGCCGTGGTGGTGAGTTGTACCAGCGACCAGGGTTTTGATGAGTTGAAGGCTGCCGTGATCGCTATGTGAGTGTCTAAATAAAAAATTAGACAATTATGAATCTGTACCCAATCATGGTCCTCGCGAGGTGGGCCATGGCCAAGGGCGTGACGGAATTGCTGAGCATTGGCGATATCTGTTCAGAAACGGGCCTGTCGGCGGACGTGTTGCGTGTCTGGGAGCGTCGTTATGGATTTCCCGTTCCAGTGAGGCTGCCTTCGGGTCATCGACGCTACCGCCAGGGGGATCTCCACCAATTGCGGCTCATGGCAGAGGCTGTCGCTCAGGGACATCGTCCCTCCATGGTGGCCAGGTCCGGGGCCGCGGCTCTGAAGCGGCTGCTCATCCCCATGGACAATCCCAGGGTGGATGCATTGTTCCAGGCCGTGGTCGCGATGGACACAGACCGGATGCGTCTCCTCCTGCGGGAATCACTCGATCATCTGGGCTGGAAGCCATTTCTCCAGTACATCGTGGCCCAGCTTCTCGACCGGGTGGGCATGGCCTGGGCCGATGGCAGTATCGGCATTCAGCATGAGCACCTGGTCACGGAGGTGCTGGAGGATCTGCTTCGGGAGCTGCGCCTGGCGTTTCGGACCTCGCCTGAGCAGGGCCGGGTGCTCTTATGCACTCTGCCGGGTGAGCGCCACCGTCTGGGCCTGCTCATGGCGGCCCTGGCCTATGCGGCCCAGGGCATCAGTACTGAGATGCTGGGCGTGGACCTTCCCGTGGCGAGCATCGCCCAGGCCGCACGGACGTTGAGGGTGGATCGTGTGGCAGTGAGCCTTTCCATTCAGAGTGCCGGGGGAACGACCCGGCGGCTGCTCCTGGACCTCCACGATCGTCTGCCTTCCGGGTGTCGCCTCATCGTCGGAGGCCAGGGGGCCGCCCGGACCCGGAAGATCGACGAGGTGGAGCGAATGATCGGGCTCGAGGTGATTTGAAGGTCGTTCATCCCTGGTTCTCCGGGACCCACAGCTTCTGAAGACGATGAAGCAGAAGGCACAATCTACTGGCTCTAGACGGGAGGATTCAGGCCGAAGGCCTACTCCAGACGCGCTACCGGCGTGCCTGGAGCCCGGTAAACTCCTCTCATGCGAAAGATCCTGCTCCTCCACACCGGTGGCACCCTGGGAATGGCGCCCAGTGGGGAACCCGCTTCCCTGGCACCGGGACCATTCCTGGATCATCTGCTGGTGCAGGTGCCCGAGCTGAGCCAGCTCGCGGAACTGGCCGTGGAGGTGCCCTTCAACCAGGATTCCGCTTGCCTCGAACCCACACACATTCTGGCGCTGGCTCAGCGGGTGCGGGACGCGGCCAGGGACTTTGATGGATTCGTCATCATCCACGGCACGGACACGATGGCCTTCACGGCGTCCTGCCTTGGGTTCCTGCTTTCGAGTCTCGGCAAGCCGGTGGTGGTCACGGGCAGCCAGCGGCCTCTGGCTTTCGTGCGCAGCGACGCGCGGAGCAACCTCGTCAACGCTGTGGATCTGGCCTGTCGAGCCATCCCCGAGGTCGGCATCTGTTTTGGCACCCACTGGCTTCGGGGGGTGGCCACCGACAAGCTGAGCGTCAGCCAGTTCGAGGCCTTCGAGAGCCCCAACCTAGCGCCCTTGGCCGAAATCGGTGCCGAGATCCAGCTCCATCCAACGGCCGGCGAATTTCTCCGCCAGGTGCCCGCCGGGCTCGGGCTCAAGCTCGACCTGAACCTCCATACGGTCACACCTCATCCTGGCATGGCCTGGTTCTCCGCGCCTGCGGGCGCGAAGGCCGTGCTCATCCAGGCCTTCGGCGCCGGCAACCTGCCCATGGACCGTGCCGACCTTCTGGCCTTCCTGGAGGACTGTCAGCGGCGCCGCCTGCCGGTGGTGGTCACCTCTCAGTGCGCTTATGGGGGCGTAGACCTCTCCGCCTACGAACTCGGGCGGAAAGTCGAGGAGATGGGCGGCATCTCCGGCGGCCTGCACACCCGCTGGGCAGCCTTGGCGAAACTGGGCCTGGTGCTCGGCGCTGGAGGCGGAATCGTGGAGGCGAAAGAGGCCTTCAGAATTGCCTGGGCCGGTGAACCAATGCGGGACGGGGCCTGGCCGCAGGCTTGATCTTTTACCGCAGGCGAGCTCTAAACGCGCCGAAGGCGCGTTTAGAGCCAGGTAAACTACAGGTTTCCGGGAACTGACCATGCTTGACGCCAACCTCCTCCGCAGCGACTTCGACGCCGTAGCGGCGCGTTTGTCCGAGCGGGGCTACACGCTGGACTGGGCTCATTACCAGGAGCTGGATCAGCGCCGCCGCGCCATCCTGCAGGAGGCCGAGGCCCTGAAGGCCGAACGCAACCGCGTGAGCGACGAGGTGGGCCGCCTCAAGCGGGCCAAGGAGAACGCGGAATCCCTCATCGCCCAGCAGCGGGAGGTGGGTAACCAGCTCAAGGCCCTGGAACTGGCCGAGCGCGAGATCGAGGCGGTCTTCAAGGACTTCCTCGCGGGCATTCCCAATCCACCCCACGCCAGTGTGCCCTCGGGCCGCGACGAGCACGCCAATGTGGAGATCAAGCGCTGGGGCCAGATCCCGGCGATTCCGGCGCCAAAGGATCATGTGGAATTGGGCACGGCCCTCGGCATTCTTGATCTCGACCGCGCCGCCAAGGTCAGCGGCTCACGCTTCGCGGTGCTGAAGGGGCAGGGCGCCAAGCTGGAGCGGGCCCTCATCACCTTCATGCTCGACCGCCAGACGGCTGCCGGATACACCGAAGTGATCCCTCCTTATCTCGTCAATGCAGAGAGCATGTACGGCACGGGCCAGCTGCCCAAGTTCGAGCAGGATCTGTTCAAAACGCCTCATGGTGACGGCGCCCTGTATCTCATCCCCACGGCTGAAGTG
>CAIXHJ010000296.1 GCA_903919165.1 uncultured Holophagaceae bacterium | reverse complement strand
CTTGCCCGATCGAATCGCGTGGAGACAAGAACCCGACCTCCCGCCCTGCTCTGGGTGGATTCTCCGGCGTTGATGATGAGATTGAACAGCACCTGCTGCATCTGCGATGGGTCACATCTTACGTGCGGAAGCCCTTCCTCAAGATCCAGATTCAGTTCCACATTCATCAGTTTCATCTTGTGTCCGAGAATTGTGACAGTTCGATCCACGAGCACATGTAGGTCAGCGACCACCCGTTGCGGCGTAGAACGCCTGGAAAAGGCGAGAAGATCCTGAACGATCCGCCCGACACGCGAGGTTTCATGGACAATTTGGGTGAGATACCGTTTGACCTCGTCGATTCGTTCCCGGGGAACTCCGTCGCTGCTGATGATCCTCTGGAGAAGCATGGCCAGGTTGAGCACACCCGAGACGGGATTGTTGATTTCATGGGCGACGCTCGCGGACAGCTGACCTAGTGATGCGAGACGGTGGCTCTTGAGCAGTTTCTGATGCGCCACCTTCAACTGCTCCGTTCGCTCCTCGACCTTGCCCTCTAGGGACTGTGTGAATCGGTTGAGCTCCTCCATTGCGCTTTGGAGGCGGATTCTCATGCTCTCGAATGCCGAAGCGAGTTCTTCCAGTTCTTCGCTCGAATTCACCACTATCGGCTGATCGAGTTGCATCGCGCTTACGGCTTTGGCTCCGGCTATCAGCTCCCGGATCGGTGCGTCGACGAAGCGCCGGACGAAGAAGACCACGAACACGCCGACAAACGCGGTCAGCAGGATTGTGATGATCGCCACCCTCAAGCGGATGCTGTACCTCAATTCGTCAAGGGGTCTCAGGTCATACACGACCTCGATCACGCCAAGAACTTTGACATTTCCCGGATGGGCATGGCATGCCGCCGAGCTGCACGACGGTTCGTTGTACACCGGTGTCACCATCGCGAGATTGCGTCGGCCTGAACCAATGTCAATCATGCGGGCGCGGGAATTCATTTCCACTTTGACGAGAGGTGTCTTGGCGTTGTGGCACACTGCACAAGTCGGGCTTGCCTTCCCCGCTATCCCGCGATCTTCCGGGACGCTGGAAAACATCGTCTTCCCTTCCTTGTTGAAAATCCTGACAGCGCTGATTCCCTGTTTTTGCGCGATCATGTCCATGATTTGGTAGGCGTCGCCGCGCCTGTCGGCTAGCATCGCATGCCAGGTCGCGCTTGCGATGCTCCCCGAGAGCTGGTCGGCGCCGACCATGATTGAATGCAGCATCTGGATTTCCTGTGTCGACGCCTGGAAGTAGCCGGCCAACATGCCGTTGATGGCGAGGATCCCTGTCAGTGCGAGGATCAGTTTCAGGGAGAGTTTATGAATGCGAAAGGGCAACGGCGGTGAACTCCTGATCGCGATAGGTGCGTTCGCCTGGGAAAGGAAAGGTGCCGGGTTCGAGAATCTCGGCAGTCGAGGATGTACTCAATAGAACCAGGCTGTTACGGACATGATTCTTCGAAGTGGTTTATTCCCATCCATCGTCTGACCTTCTATCGTTGAATTTTTCCACACTCCTTTGATGACTCGATTGTATTTTTTCTAGAGTAGTCGGAAAATCCTACACAATTTGCTACGGTATCCCAATTTTTGATCTCGAGATCCTCTCGCTCTTGTGGAGGAAATTCCTACATGAGCCGCCGGAATTCCCCACATTAGAAAGTGTCGACAAGAAACAAGGCCGACACCATTCATGCTTTAAATTATTTATTAATAACTAGTTATTGCAAAATAATTTCGACCGGAACACATCTTGCTTAAAAAGTGAATGAATCGAACTGCAAATTGATTCTGTGGAGGTGATTATGTTCCACCTTGCCGGCAATGAAGCCTTCTGGCTCAACATGACCAACTTGGGCCTCGGTTTGGTCACACTTGCGGTACTTGTCGTGATCGCATTCAGTTTTGGAAAAGAGGTCGTTGCGCGATTCCGGAAACCATTTTCCCTTCCTTTGAGCGAGGAAACCCATGCTTTTGTCGTCGATGGTCTCGGCATGACCATGGCCGATGGCGGGGAGAGAACCACTCCGAAGGAACAGGAGAAGCCCGATCCTTCAGCGTCTAAGCATCCATAGGTTCGCCTTGCGATGCCCATTCCTTTGGGAAGCCCAGGTGAAGTTCTGCCTGGCATCTCATTTTTTGAAGAAGATTATTCTGCCTCCGGAACAATCGGCTGGGGAGCGTTGCTCGTTCCCGGATTACCAGAGTTGTCCCGATGCGAAGTAGTTCTTCAAGGGTAGGCCCAGCTTTCCCCGCTGTCCTTTCCTGCAGGGATCGCTTGTTCAGTTCTGCGCTGCGGCATGAGTCGCCAAGTACATCCCCTAGAGCGAGGTTCCTGAGTCGTGCTTTGGAAACTGGGGCCGCTCGCTTTGCGAACCCTATTCATCAATTGTCTGCCAGGAAGGGGGCAAGGAGATGCCGGAGACCGCGCTGGTATAGGTACAGATCCGGTCGCTAAAAAAGGGGGAGTTCACCCCTTCCATATCCTTGATCCCTATTCACAACGCTTACCCCGGATTCACAGAGATGAAGGGGATGCCAAGAATCCCGGAGACCGCCTCTTCTCGGCTGAACGGTGTGTGTCGGGAGCGGTAAGCTGGGAGTTCTCACTCAGGAGCTCCCATGGCCCAAGTCACCCTTAAAGGCAACCCCCTCCACACCGTCGGCGAACTGCCCAAGGTGGGCAGCCACGCCCCCGCCCTGACCCTGGTTCGCACGGACCTTTCCGAAGTCTCCGGCAAGGATCTCGCTGGCCAGCGCGTGGTGCTCAACATCTTCCCCAGCCTGGACACGCCCACCTGCGCCGCCAGCGTGCGCAAGTTCAACGCCCGGGCCAACGAGAAGCCCAACACCACGATCCTCTGCATCAGCGCCGACCTGCCCTTCGCCCAGAAGCGCTTCTGCGGCGCCGAGGGCCTGGACAACGTGGTGCCCGCCTCCACCTTCCGCAACCCCGAGTTCGGCCAGGCCTACGGCGTGACCTTGCTGGACGGCCCCCTCAAGGGTCTCCTGGCCCGCGCCGTGCTGGTGGTGGACGAGACCGGCAAGGTCATCCACACCGAGCTCGTCCCCGAGATCGCCCAGGAGCCCGACTACAACGCGGCCCTCGAAATACTCTGATCCAGCCAGTTCGGCGATACACTCTCTCCCAATCTCCGTTCAGCCAATTCCAGAGGACCCGAACATGAGGCTCTCCCAGCCTTTGGACCAGGATCTCTCCAGGATCCTGGAAGCCCGCCACCACGATCCTTTCTGTGTTCTGGGCCGCCACCAGAAGGGGAATACGACCTGCGTACGGGTCTTTCTGCCCAACACGAAGGAGGCCTTCATTCTCGAGGGCATGCGCAAGCTCGAACGGATGGGGAACAGCGACCTGTTCGAATGGCAGGGCGAGGACAAGGATCTTCCGGTGCACTACCGCCTAAAGTGGGTCGATGGCAGCAAGCAGGAGCACATCGCCCACGATCCCTACACCTTCCTGCCTCAGCTCTCCGATTTCGATCTGCACCTGTTCAGCGAAGGCAAGCACTGGCACGCCTACCGCTTGCTTGGTGCCCGGGAGCACGAAGTAGAGGGCGTGTCTGGCGTGCTGTTCGCCGTCTGGGCCCCCAACGCCGAGCGGGTGAGCGTGGTGGGGGACTTCAACCGCTGGGACGGCCGCTGCCATCCCATGCGGGTGCGCCCCGGCAGCGGCGTCTGGGAGCTGTTCCTTCCGGACCTGAAGCCCGGGACGCTGTACAAATTCGAGGTCCGCAACCGGGCCACGGGCGACGTGTTCGCGAAGACCGACCCCTATGGACAGAGCTTCGAGCTGCGCCCAAAAACCGCTTCGATCGTGCCTGCCCCGTCGGCCCACACTTGGAAGGACCAGGAATGGATGGAGCAGCGCACCCATTACGATTGGCAACACGTCCCCATGTCGATGTATGAAGTCCACCCGGGCTCCTGGCAGAAGGATGACCAGGGCGGGTTCCTCAACTATCGGGAATTGGCCCACCGGCTGGTGGAATACGTCCAGTGGATGGGCTTCACCCACATCGAGCTGATGCCCATCAGTGAATTCCCCTACGATCTGTCCTGGGGCTACCAGGCCACGGGCTACTACGCCCCCACCAGCCGCTTCGGCACCCCCGACGACTTCCGCTACTTCGTCGACTACTGCCATCGTCATGGCATCGGCGTCATCGTGGACTGGGTGCCGGCCCACTTCCCCAAGGACAGTCACGGCCTGGCCCGCTTCGATGGCAGCGCCCTCTACGAGCACGAGGATCCGCGACTTGGGGAGCACCAGGACTGGTCCACGCTGATCTTCAACTTCGGCCGTAATGAAGTGAAGAACTTCCTGCTCTCCAGCGCCCTGTTCTGGCTGGAGGAACTCCATGTGGACGGCTTCCGGGTGGACGCGGTGGCTTCCATGCTCTACCTGGACTACTCCCGCAAGGAAGGCGAGTGGATTCCCAACCGGTACGGCGGGCGCGAGAACCTGGAGGCCATCCAGTTCCTGCGGGAGACCAACCAGGTGGTCCACGAGCAGTGCCCCGGCATCCTCATGATCGCCGAGGAATCGACCTCCTGGCCCCAGGTGAGCCGCCCGACCTACGTGGGCGGCCTCGGCTTCGACCTGAAGTGGAACATGGGCTGGATGAACGACACACTGCGCTACATGAGCCAGGATCCGGTGCACCGGTCCTACAACCAGGACATGCTGACCTTCAGCATGCTCTACGCCTTCACCGAGAACTTCATCCTGCCCTTCAGCCACGACGAGGTGGTGCATGGCAAGGGCTCGATGCCCAACAAGATGCCAGGCGACGAATGGCAGCGCTTCGCCAACCTGCGCGCCCTCTACGCCTACCAGTTCACCCACCCGGGCAAGAAGCTGCTCTTCATGGGCACGGAGTTCGGCCAGGGCCTGGAATGGAACAGCGCCGGCGTGCTGGACTGGTACGTGCTTCAGTTCCCTCTCCACAAGGGCGTGCAGCTGCTGGTCCGGGACCTGAACCACCTCTACTGCGAGAACCCCGCCCTGCACCGGCAGGACTTCGAGCAGCAGGGCTTCGAATGGATCGACTGCCGGGATACCCAACAGTCGGTACTCAGCTTCATCCGCTGGGGCGATGGCGAGTTCCTGATCGTGGTGGCCAACCTCACACCGGTGCCACGTCACGGCTACCGCATCGGGGTGCCGCGCCTGGCCCGCTATGAGGAGGCCCTCAACTCCGACGCCGCCTGCTACGGGGGGAGCAACATGGGCAACGGCGACCGCGAACTCTGGGCCGAGGAGATCCCCTGGATGAACCGGCCCTGTTCCCTGTCCCTCACGCTCCCGCCCCTGTCCGTGGTGGTGCTGAGGCCCACGAAGTGAATCCACCCTTGACCAGGGGCCAGCCCTGGTCAAGGCGATTGCAGACGGGGTGGCAGGGTGGACGGTAGGTTTCTGGCTTGGCTCCAGGCGGTTCGTTACGATGGTTCGGCGCGGTACGTCTCCGATCAGGCTCCGTCCCTGGGGCCACCGTCCGCGTACGCCTGCGGATCGGCGCCGGGGCACCGGTGCAGCACGCCTTCCTCCGGACCTGCCCCGATGGAGAGCGGGACATCACGCTCATGGAGCCCCGCGCCCTGGAGGGACCTGCCCGCTGGTTCGAGGTGGACCTCCTGATCCTGGAACCGGTCGTGCACTACCGCTTCCTGCTCGAGGCCGAAGATGGCGTGTGGTGGTACGCCGGCGCTGGTCCGGTGGCCTGCGACCCCCTGGATGCCACGGATTTCCGCATCGTCGCGGGGATCGCGCCTCCGGCCTGGGTGCGGGGAACGTCTTCTACCAGATCTTCCCCGACCGCTTCGCCAACGGCGACCCGTCCAACGATCCCCGGCCGGAGGAGTACGAGTACCGGGGCAAGCGGCCGCGCACCTTCCCCTGGGAGGAGTCGCCAGGGGACCACGCCTTTTCGGTCGTCTTCTACGGCGGGTATCTGGCGGGCATCACCAAGCGGCTCGAGTACCTGGATCCCCTCGGGGTCACCGTCCTCTACCTGACGCCGGTCTTCATCTCGCCCTCGAACCACCGCTACGACGTGGCGGACTTCGAGCACATCGACCCCCACCTGGGGGGAGAGGCGGCACTGGCAGCCCTGCGCAACCACCTGTCGGTTCGCGGGATGCGCTACACCCTCGACATCGTGCCGAACCACGTGGGCTCGTCGCACGCCTGGTTCACGGCGGCCCAGTCCGATGCGAATGCCGAGAAGGCCGCGTTCTTCACCTTCAAGCAACACCCCGATCAGTACCACTCCTGGCTGAGCGTCCAGTCCCTGCCCAAGCTCAACTACCAGAGCGAGAAGCTGCGCCGGCGCATGCTCACCGGCCCCGATGTCGTGCTGCGGCGCTGGCTCCGGCCGCCCTTTTCCGCCGATGGCTGGCGGGTCGACGTGGCGAACTTGCTGGGGCGCCAGGGCCCGATCCTGCTCGGGGGCGAGATCTTCCGGATCCTCCGCGAGGTAGTGAAGGACACCCTCCCCGACGCCTACCTGCTGGGCGAGAACATCTTCGACCCGACTGCCCAATCCCAGGGCGACCAGTTCGACGGGATGACGAACTACGCCTCCTTCACTTTCCCGCTCGGGCACTGGCTCTGCGACTTCCGGCAGGGCGTGCGCGGGCTGAAGGAGCCCATCACCGGGCCGCCCTGGACGACGGAGGCTCTCGAGGCCTCCTGGCGCCTCCGGCTCGGTCATCCCCTGGGCCCTGGCGCTGCACCAGTACAAACCTGCTCGACAGCCACGATGTGCCGCGCATCCGCACCCTCCTGGGCGGCCACGAGGCCCTGCAGTGGCTGGCGGCCATCGTCCAGTTCACCTACCCGGAGGCGCCGGGCCTCTACTACGGCGACAAGATCGGCATGGAGGACGTGACCCAGCTCGCGCAATGGGCTTGCCTGATCTGGGACGAGCGGCGATGGAACCAAGGCCTGCTCGGCTTCTACTGACAGCTTATCGCCCTGCGCCGTTCATCGCTCGCCGTGCAGAAGGGCGGCTTCCAAATGCTCCTGGTCGAGGCCGATACCTTCGCCTAGCAGCGTGAAGACCCCAGCGGCCGGCCCTGGTGGTTGCCCACCGTGGCAAGGCTCTTCGCCCGGCCGGCACACTGCCTTTGACTCACGGTGGCATCGCCGATAGCACGCTCTTCATTGAGTATTTCTCCAGCGCCGAAGTCATCGTCCGCGACGGCGTCCCGCCCCTTCCCGAGCAGCCCCAGGGTGCGAGCGTCTGGATCGCCGGGAACTGATCAAACGGATCAACGATCAGAACGATACAGATCACCACCAAGACACCAAGGTTCTTTGTTCTCGCGTATCGCCCCAGGGGCTACAGGGAAGAAGTGCATGGTTACTGTTTATTGCTTTTCTTGGTGTCTTGGTGGTGAAAGAGTTCTTCCTTGTTCCCTGAAGGCGCCTCGGAACCTGGCCTTCAGTCCTCGACTCCGCCCGCATCCTCGATGCGCCGCAGCCTGAGTAGTTCCGGTACGCGCCAGGAGGTGATGCCCACCACCAGCAGGGTCATGCAACCCCCGAAGACCACGGAGGGCACGAGGCCCAGCAAGCGCGCGGCCAGGCCGCTTTCAAAAGCGCCGATCTCGTTGCTGGAGCCGATGAACACCTGATTCACCGAAGAGACGCGGCCCAGCATGTGCTCGGGCGTGAGTGTCTGGAGAAGCGTGGAGCGCAGCACCACGCTGACGTTGTCCAGGGCGCCGCTGGCGGCCAGCATGAACAGGCTCAGCAGGAAGCTCCGGCTCAAGGCGAAGGCGATAGTGGCCGCTCCGAAGCCAGCCACGCAGAAGAGAAGGGTCCGTCCTGCCCGACGCATGGGTGGCAAATGGGCCATGGCAATGCCCATGAGGACCGATCCGACGGCCGGTGAGGCCCTCAGCAGGCCAAGCCCCTGGGGGCCGGTCCTCAGGATCTCCTTGGCGAACACGGGCAGCACGGCCACGGCGCCGCCGAAGAGCACGGCGAACAGATCGAGGCTGATGGCACCCAGAAGCAGCCGCCGGGAGAAGACGAAGCGAAGCCCCTCTCCCAGACTCTCGAAGATGGAGCCCTCCCGGGGCCGCACCGGTTTCGGGAGGTAGTGGATCGGCAGCTGCCCGGCGAATCCCACCAATAGCAGCACCATGACGAGGAAGTGGGCTGCGATGGCTCCGCGCCAGGCATACACAAGGCCACCCACGGCCGGACCAATGACCATTCCAGTGTGGAATATGGAGACCCGCCAGGTGGACCCGTTGGCGTAGAGATCCTTCGGCAGCAGATCCGTCCCCAGCGCCACGTTGGCCGGGCGGTAGAAGGCTCGCACGATCCCCGTGAGGAAGATGATCCCGTAAATGGGCAGCACGGCCCTGGACAGGGGTCCCGCCATGGACCGCCAGGTGAAGAGACACAGCAGGGCGGAGCAGACCGCCAAACTCAGGACCGAGGCCAGGCAGAGGCGGAGCCGGTTCAGCCGGTCCGCCGCATGGCCGCCGAAGAGTGCCACACCCAGGAAGGGAACAGCCTCGGAAAGGCCCACCAGCCCCAGGGCCAAGGGATCGCCGGTGCGGTCATAGACCTGCCAGGCCACCACCAGGCCCTGCATCTGGAGCCCCAGGGTGATAAGCCCCATCGATGCGATGAACCAGCGGTAGTCCGGGTTCCTAAGTGAGGCGTAGGGATCGTGCGCCCCGGAAGGCTCATCCATAACAGGTCACTCGTACCTCAGCGCATCGATGACATCCAGATTCGCCGCCTTCAGCGCCGGTAGGAATCCCGCCACCACACCCACCAATCCACTAAAGCCGAGGCCCAGCATCACGGCCCAAGTCTCCGTGACCGCAGGCACCTGGAATTTCTGGAGGATGGCGATGGAAGTAAAAGCAAAACCGACCCCGATGAGGCCTCCGAGGGTGGACAGCACGATGGCTTCCACGAGGAACTGCCAGAGGATGTTCCGATGGGTGGCACCCAGGGCACGCCGCACGCCGATCTCGCGGGTGCGCTCGGTGACGCTCACCAGCATGATGTTGGAAATGCCTATCCCGCCCACCACCAGCGAGATGCTGGCAGCCACGGCCAGCAGGGCGGTGAGGATGCCGGCCTGCTGGGCCTGCATCTGCACGATGTCATCCTGCTTTCGGATCATAAAAGGGTCGTCGTCCTTGGGGGCGGTTTTCATCCGCTGGCGCAGGAGGGCCGTGATCTCGGCCTGGGCCTGGTCGGCCTTCCCATCCTGAGCGCTGACCATGATGCGCTGGATCTTGTCGCGCCCCATGACTTTCCGCATCACCGTGGTGTAGGGGGCCACGATGAGGTCGTCCTGGTCGCCGAACATGCCGGCGCCCTTCACCTCCAGCACACCCACCACCAGGAAGGGCAACGCCCCGCCTCCGCCGCCCCCGCCGATCTTGATGGTCTGCCCCACGGGATCGTCCCCGTTGGGGAAAAGGTTGGTCTTCACGGTATTGCCGAGCACACAGACCTTGGCCAGGCCGCGGACCTCCGAGTCCGTGAAGAACCTGCCGCTGGCCACATCCCAGCCCCGGATCTGGAGGAACTCGGGTCCCGTGCCCTGGACCTGGGTGACGTAATTGTTGTTCTGGTAGATGATCGGCCGGGTAGTCTGCACCTGCTGGCTGGCGGTGACCACGCTGCTCTCGGTGAGTTCCTGCTTGATCAGGGGCACATCGCTCTCAAGCAGGATGTCCGCACTGCCGATGGCCATAGGGCCGAAGCGGTTGCCGCCCGATCCCGGGAAAATGGTCAGCATGTTGGAACCCATGTTCCGGATCAGGGCGATGGAGGCCCGTTTGGAGCCTTCCCCGATACCGATCATGGCAATGACGGCGCCCACGCCCACGATGATGCCCAGCATGGTCAGGAAGGCCCGCATCTTGTTGCGGGTGATGGCAAACAGGGCAAGTTTCAGGAATTCAGCAAAAGCCACGGTTCACCCCCTACCGGGCCCAAGAGATTACAACGGCGTCTCGCGTATCGCCGCCAGGCGATACCGAGAGCAGGGCGAGCTTCAGGAATTCAGCGAGAGCCATGATGATCCTCGGCTAACGCCGTCCGCCCGGACTACCGCTTAGAGGCGCTGGAGTGCTGCCGCCGGCCTGCTTGGAGTTGTCGACGCCCAGCAGGACCTGTATCCCTTCCGTGAGCCCCTCGCCGCTCACTTCCGTGAACTGGCCATCGGAGAGGCCAGCCTTGACCACGATGGCCTTGGGCTTGTCGTTCTGCAGCACCCAGATGCGGTCCTCCCGCTTGGCCACCACGCCACCCTTGGTTCCGGTGCCACTCTGGGCGCCTCCCCCGGGGCGCTGGCCTCCGAACATCATGGGCTGGCCCAGCCTCGGCCCATCGGTTTTCTTCTCGTCCTTCATGAAGGCAGCGGGATTGAAGCGGAGGGCCCCATTGGGCACGCGCAACACATTGTAGTGCTTGGCTGTTTCGATGGTGACATTGGCGGTCATGCCGGACCGGAGGGCGAGGTTGCCAGTGAATCTGGGCCCGGGAATCATGCTGGAGCCGCCCGGAATGCGGGCCAGGTCCTGGGGATCCAGCTTGGCGGTCGGAAGCATCATCGGCAAAGCCTTCATCTTGCGCGAGGCCTGGCGTTCCTGGAACCGCTTCAGGAAGGCCTCCTTCGTGGTGCCTGCGGGCAGGCGATCCTTAGTGCGCTCCCAGGCTTTCTCTGGATCGGGAGTTCCCTCACGCTCGTCTCCCCTCGGCGGGTTGTCAGCTTGAACCTTGCCAACGGAAGCCTTTCCGGTGGGAGCCATTTCGTCATCCTGGGAGTTTGAGAGCGGCTCGTTGGGCACGATCATTTCCACAACATAGGTAACCACGTTGTTGTTGGTCACCGGCTCCTGGCGGACCAGGCTCACCCTGGCCGTGAACTGCTTGTCGGGCAGGCTGTCCACGTTGAATAGGGCCTTCTGCCCGACCTGCACGTCGTCGATGTCGGATTCTCCGATGGAGACCTGGATCTTCATCTTGGATAGGTCCTGGGCGATCATGTACAGGCTCGGCGTGCTGAAGCTGGCGGCCACGGTCTGGCCCACGTCCGCCAACCGGGAGATGACGACGCCATCCACCGGGGCCGTGATGCGGCAATAGCCAAGATTGGTCTTGGCATGATCGAGGGCGGCCTTGGCGGATACGACGTTTCCCGTGGCATTCTTTAGCGCGGTGTTCTTGGTATCGAGATCCTGGGGGGCCAGGAGTTTTTCATCGAAGAGACGCTTGCTGCGATCGTAGTCCACCTTGGCGAAATCGTAGGCGGCCTGGGCCCTATCCAGGCTGGCCTGGGCATCCTGGAGCTGGGAAACCCACACAGTGGGGTCGATCTCGGCGACGAGCTGCCCCTTCTTCACGATGCTGTTGTAGTCCACATAGAGGGCTGTGATCACACCCGAAACCTGGGTGCCCACGGCCACCTGCACCACCGGATTCACGATGCCAGTGGCGACGACGCGCTGGGTGACGTTGGCTCGGTCAAGCTTGGCCATGCGCCACTTCACTTCATCCTTGGGCCGGGTCCAGACATAAGCCGCCACGCCCACCACCGCCGCGATGCCTATTCCAAGACCGATCCAGGTATTCCGCTTCATGATCCCGCGCTCCGTGTATCAAAGGACTGGCGATTGCCCATCATTCAAGCTTCGCATAGCGATGTATGGACCGCTACTCGTGGTTCCCAGTTGAACTCGAATTCCTAGAATCAGCGGATCAGCCCAAGGCCCTCTACCAGGGCACGACGGGCAAAACCATCGGACAGGAAGGTCTGGAGGAAACCGCCGGCCAGGACGATGGCGGCGGCCACCAGCACGGTCGCTCCAGCGAAGGGGGCATGGACGGCCGGACGGTCTGAGGCCAATCGCTCTGCCTCGGCGCTGGGCGCCTGGAGGAAGAGGGCCACCAGAAAGCGCAGATAGTAGTAGGCGGACACGAGGCTCGCCAGCACGCCGAGGATCGCCATGCCTACGTGACCCGTGCCCACCAGCTCGCGGAAGATCATGTACTTGCCGTAGAATCCGCCCAGGGGTGGGATCCCGGCCAGGCTGAGCATGAAGATCGAAGCAGCCACGCCCATGGCTGGTCGCTTCCAGCCCAGACCACGCAGGTCGTCAAAGGTGGTCTTCTCCCCCACCAGACCGAAGGCTGTCAGCAACCCGAAGGCGCCCATGTTCATGGCCAAGTAGATCACGAGGTAGTACAGCATGCCGTTGTAGGCGGCGGGCGTGCCCGCCACGAAGGCCAGCATCAGGTAGCCCGCGTGGCTGATGCTGGAGTAGGCCAGCATGCGCTTCACATTGGTCTGAACGAGCGCTGTGAGGTTGCCGACCACCAGGGTCGCCACGGCCAGCACGGCGACCACGGATTGCATCTTCACGCCCACCGCACCCAGGGGCGCCAGGCTGCCAGGGAAGATGCGAAGCAGGGCGATGAAGGCCACACCCTTGGTGGCCACGGACATGAACCCAGCGATGGGGTGGGGCGAGGCTTCATAGGCATCTGGTGTCCACTGGTGGAAGGGAACGGCGGACACCTTGAACAGGAAGCCCAGCAGCAAGAGGGCTGCGCCGGTGAGCACCATGGGATCCAGGGCCAATCCCTGGGTCTTGAGCGTGATCGCTGCGGTGGCGAGGTCCAGGGTGCCGCTCAGCCCATAGATCAGCACTCCGCCCATGAGGAAGCAGCTGGAGGCCACGGCGCCAGTCAGGAAGTACTTCATGCCGCCCTCAGCACTCTCGGATCGGGCGCGCACGGTGCCGACCAGGGCATAGAGGGGAATGCTGAACAGTTCGAGGCCCAGGAATAGCACCACGAAATGGGAAGTCGAGGCGAAGAGCATCATGCCCGTCACCGAGAAGAGCAGCAGGGAAAGAGTCTCGCCCTTCACCCACCCTTCCTGGTGGAAGTGGTCCCAGCTCTGGAGGATGGTCATGGCCGCGGCCACCAGCACGAAGATGCCCGTGAACTGGGCTAGGCGGTCCAGGCGCAGCTGGAAGAAGCTGGGCTGGGCGCCCGAATTCCAGAGATCGGTTAGGTACCAGAAACTGGCACCCACGGCGAGCAGGGCCGTGCCGTACATCACGGCGCGAATCCACTTGACGGTGGTCTGGTCCTTGTCCAGGGCCATCAGCGGAATCAGGCAGGCGCCCAGGGCCGGCAGGATCAGCGGCAGCAGGGCCGCCCATTGGCTGGGGGTGAGGCTCATCGATGCACCTCATGGGCGGCAGGTTCAGCCAGCGTTTCAGTCGCGCCAGGGGCATGGGTGGCCCCCTCCGCGGCAGACGCCTCATGCACGGCGGGCTTCAGCACGAAGGTGCGGGGGACAGGAGCCTTGGCGTCCTGCAGCAGAGCCACCACGGGGGCTTCGCTGACGGCCACGAAGGTCCGAGGATGGACGCCCATCCAGAGGATCAGTACCACGATGGGAAGCATGACCGCGACCTCACGGGCGTTCAGGTCGCTGTGGAGATGGTGGGTGCCGCTGTCCTCGTCCTTGTTCTCTGGGCCCCAGAAGACACGCTTGAACATCCAGAGCATGTAGACCGCGCCCAGCAGCACCCCGGACGTGGCCAGGGACGCGTAGAGGCGACCCCAGCTGAAGCCCGAGAGGAAGGTGCCGTTGAGGATCCAGAATTCCCCCACGAAGCCATTGGTTAGGGGCAGACCGATGGAACTGAGGGTGACGATGAAGAAGAAAGTGGTGAACACGGGCATTTTCAGGGCCACGCCGCCGAAGTCGGCGATCATGCGCGTGTGGGCCCGGTCGTAGAGCATGCCCACAAGGAGGAAGAGTGCGCCTGTGCTGATGCCGTGGTTGAGCATCTGGAGGATGGCGCCCTGAGTGCCAATCACCGTGAAGGAAGCCAGACCCAGCATCACGAAGCCCATGTGGCTCACGGAGGAGTAGGCCACCAGCTTCTTGATGTCGCGCTGCACCATGGCCACCAGCGCGCCGTAGACGATGGCGATGACGCTCAGGATGGCGAGGGGTTTTGCGTAGTGCATGGACGCCTGGGGGAACATCGGGATGGCGAAGCGGATGAAGCCGTATCCACCCAGCTTCAGCAACACACCGGCGAGGATGACGGAACCGGCGGTGGGGGCCTGCACGTGCGCATCCGGCAGCCAGGTGTGCAACGGGAAGAGGGGCACCTTGATGGCAAAGGCCACCGCGAAGGCGATGAAGAGCCAGCACTGGACGCTGAAGGGCAACATCGAAGCGGCCTGACCCATCAAGACTGGATTGAACCCGCCAGCCTTGTTGGCCAAGTACAGCAGGGCCACCAGCCAGAGCAGGGATCCGCTCAGGGTGTAGAGGAAGAACTTGTTGGCGGCGTAGCGCCGTTCATCGCCGCCCCAGACTCCGATCATGAAGTACATCGGGATCAGCATGGCCTCCCAGAACAGGTAGAAGAAGAAGAGGTCCTGGGCCATCAGCGCGCCCAGCATGCCGGTCTCCAGCAGGAGGAACAGCGCGGCGAAGGTGCCAAGGCGGTCCTTGAGGCTGTTCCAGGTACCCAGCATGGTAAGCGGCACCAGGAAAGTGGTGAGGATCACCAGCCAGAGGTTCAGGCCATCCACGGTCAGGGCATAGTCTACGGGCAGCCCCACCAGCGTGAACCAGGGCGCCCGCTCCGTGAATCCGGCGCCGCCGCCATGGTGGCCCAGCAGCCAGGAGAGGCTGAGGACGAAGAAAGCCAGGGCGCCCATGAATCCGAGCAGCCGTGAGAGACGGCCCAGGACATGGGGCAGCGCCAGGATCACGAATCCCAGGATCGTCGGTGCGAAGACCAGGAAGGTCAGGGGATGGGAGTTCAGCCAGGTCATCGCCCCACCTACTTCAGGAAGACATAGAGGAGGACCGCGGCCCCCAGGACCATGCTCAGGGCGTAGTTGCGCACCCGGCCGGTCTGGAAGAGGGCGGTGAAGTCCCCGAAGACCCGGGTCAGTGCGCCCGGCAGGTTCACGCCCACACCATCGATGAGGATCACGTCAAACAGTTTCCAGAGCAGGTTCCCGAACCAACGGATGGGACGCAGCATATAGAGCTCGACTCCCTCGTCCACGTAGTACTTGTTCAGCAACAGTTTATGGAGGATGGGGAACTTGGCCGCCCGGGCCTCGGACACGGCCAGGCCGTCCTTGTAGCTGAAGTAGCCCCAGGCCGCGAAGCTGAGGCCCAGCAAGGTGGAGGCGGAGGCCAGGACCCAGGCCAGCTGGTGGCTGCCGTGCTCGCCGTGGACGGCGTGCAGCTGCCCGTAGGTGACCGCGGGAGCCAGCCACTCTTCAATGCGGAAGTCGCCCCCAAAGGCCTTGGGCCAGCCCAGCCAGACTGCCAGCAGGGAGCCCACCGCCAGCAACGTCAAAGTCAGGGTCATGGAGGTTGGGCTTTCGTGGGCGTGGTCGTAGGCGTGGTGGTCCCGGGCCTTGCCAAGGAAGGTCAGGGTGAAGAGGCGCAGCATATAGAAGGCCGTGCAGCAGGCGGCGAGGAGGCCGATCACCCACAGGGCCGGGTTCTTCAGGTAGGCTAGGTAGAGGATCTCGTCCTTGCTGGCGAAACCCGAAGTTCCGGGAAAACCGATGATGGCGAGGGTGGCCACCAGCATGGTCCAGAAGGTGATGGGCATCTTGGCCCTGAGCCCGCCCATTTTGAACAGGTCCTGCTCGTGGTGCATGGCATGGATCACACTGCCGGCACCGAGGAATAGGAGGGCCTTGAACCAAGCGTGGGTGAAGACGTGGAAGAAGCCCGCCGCGAAACCAGAAGCGCCCAAGCCCAGGAACATGTAGCCCAGCTGGGAGACGGTGGAGTAGGCCAGCACCCTCTTGATGTCTCGCTGCACGAGGCCGATGGTGGCGGCAAAGAGGGCCGTGGCTGCACCGACCCATGCGACGACATCCATGGTGATGGGGGTCAGCGTGAACACCGGCGCCAGGCGGCAGATCATGTAGATGCCACTGGTCACCATGGTGGCCGCGTGGATGAGGGCGCTCACGGGTGTCGGGCCTGCCATGGCGTCCGGCAACCAGAGGTAGAGGGGCAGCTGGGCGCTCTTGCCGGTGGCCCCCACGAAGAACATGAGCGTGGCGAAGGTGAGGACGCCGAATCCCACCTCGGGGGCGAGATGCCCTGCCTGGGTGAGGATGTCGGAGATCGTCAGGGTGCCGAAGGCGGCAAAGAAGACCATCATGCCGATGGCCACGCCCAGATCACCCACCCGGTTGGTGAGGAAGGCCTTGAGACCTGCGTCCGGCGCGAAGTCCGTCTCCATGAAGTAGCCGATGAGCAGGTAGGAGCAAAGGCCTACCCCTTCCCACCCCACGAACATCAGCACCAGGCTCGACCCCATCACCAGGGTGAGCATGAAGAACACGAACAGGTTCATGTAGCTGAAGAACCGCGCATAGCCCTCGTCCTCATGCATGTAGCCCACTGAGTAGAGGTGGATGAGCGCCCCAATGCCCGTGACGATCAGCATCATGGTGCCGCTCAGGGTGTCCATGACCAGGCCAAAGGGCACGTTGAGCGATCCAGTACTCATCCACTCGCCGTAGTTCAGGGCGAGCCTGTGGTCGGGCAGCGCCTTCATGGCGAAGAAGGCCGACAGGGCCAGCAGCAGGGATCCAAAAACGACACCCACGCCTACGAAGGTGACCGCACCCTTGCCCGCGCGTTTGCCCAGCAGGCCGTTAAAGGCTGAGCCCAGCAGAGGGAGGATCGGAATGAGCCAGTAATAATCGTTCATCGCATCCTCACTGCTTCAGGCTGGCGGCCCGGTCCGAGTCCGTGGTGTCCCGGTGACGGTAGAGGCCTATGACCAGCGCTAAGCCGACGGCCGCCTCACAGGCGGCCACGGCAATGATGAAGAGGTAGAACACCATGGCCTGCGCATCGCCGCCCCGGAAGCGGGCAAAGGCCAGCAGGGCGACGTTGGCCGCGTTGAGCATCAGTTCCACGCCCATGAACTGCAGGAGCAGGGTGCGCCGCAACAGCACCGTTGCCAGGCCCAGGGCGAACAAGAGAAAGGCCACCATCAGATACCCCTGGAGGCCGCCCTGGAGGATCGCATCAATGCCGGTCATCGCTGGCTCCTCACAGGTTCCGCTTTGTCAAGGCAACCGCGCCGATCATGGCCGCCAGCAGCAAGAGTCCCGCCACCTCGAAGCCGAGCAGGTGGTCGGCGAAAAGCGCGAACCCCAGCTTCTGGAGAGTCATCGCCTGCGGCATGGCCTCGCCGCTGGCGGCCAGGGACTTCACTCCAGAAGAGCCCAGGACGAGCTTCACTGCCCCGAATGCCAGCGCTGAGACAAACACGACCGATGCCCACCGCTGGATGGGATGCGGGGCCTGGGCCTTCTCCTCCTCATGGCTGTTCAGCATCATGATCACGAAGAGCACCAGCACCAATATCGCGCCGGTGTAGACAATGATCTGGAGGGCGGCGGCCACGGGATTAGCCAGCAGCACGAAGAGACCGGCCACGCCAAAGAAGGCGGCCACCATGCAGAGACCCGCCATAATGACATTCTTCTGCAGCAGCATGCCCAGGGCACCCAGAAGCGTGATGAGGGCAAAGGTGATGAACATGGCCTCTCCTTACATCACGATCGTGCGGCGAGGCACGGAGGGGGTCGGATCTTGGCTGATGCGGTCCTTGCCATCGGCCTGGGCATAGGTGTTCATGAGGTCCCACTTTCCGTACTGCATGGAGAGGCGATCATAGGCAGCCACCTCGTACTCCTTGCGGAGCCAGATGGCATCCTTGGGACAGGCCTCCTCGCACATGCCGCAGTAGATGCAGCGGAGCATGTCGATCTTGAAAATCGCCGGGCGCTTCTCCTCGAAGCCCTGGGTGATGTTCAAATCGCTGAACTCCTCGGCCTCAATGCTGATGCAGCGCGCCGGGCAGGCCTCCTGGCACATGAAGCAGGCCACGCACTTGATGGCCCCATCCTCGAACCGCTTCAGTTCATGAAGGCCCCGGTAGCCTTCGGGTATCTCCTTCTTCATGTCTGGGTACTGGATGGTGTAGCGCTTCGAGGTGGGCGTGAAGAGCTGCTTGATGAAGTGCTCGAAGGTGATGGCCATGCCCTTCATCACCGGCCAGACGTAGGTGCGATCCAGCCAGCTCAGCTCGACTTTCTTGACGAGGACACCCATCGCCTCTCCTCAGTGGCCCTGGCTCATGCGCCAGGCGTGGAAGACCAGGTTGACCATGGACATCGGCAGCATCACCTTCCATCCGAGATGCATGAGCTGGTCGTAGCGGAATCGCGGCAGCGTCCACCGGACCCAGACGAAGACCCAGGCGAAGAACAGCATCTTCAGCAGGAAACTGGCCACGGACAGCATGACCGTGGGGTTCTGCACGAAGGGCACCTGCCAGCCGCCGAAGAAGAGGGTGGCCACCAGGGCCGAGGCCGTCATCAGGTGCGAATATTCGGCTAGGGCCAACAAGCTGAACTTCATGCTGCCGTATTCGGTATTGAAGCCTGCCACGATCTCACTCTCGCCTTCGGCGAAGTCGAAGGGCAGACGGTTCGTCTCGGCGTACATGCAGGTGAAGAACACGATGAACCCGAGGGGCTGGCGAACGATGTTCCAGGCCCAGGGGAGATGCCCCTGCGCCTTGATCACGTCGGCGGGATCGTAACCGCCGGTGGTCATGAAGATGCTGACCACGGCGAGGCTCATGCCGATCTCGTAGCTCACCATGGCCGCGGAAGCCCGCATGCCACCAAGGATCGACCACTTGTTGTTGCTGGACCAGGCAGCTAGCAGCACGCCGTAGACAGCCATGCCGCCGATGGCCATGGGATAGAGCAGGCCCATGCCGTTGCCGGGATCCAGCACGGAGAGATGGTAGGTCACGCCTCCGCTGACAAAGCTCTTCCCGAAAGGAATGACCGCGAAGCCGATGAGAGCCGGCACAAAAGCCAGGAAGGGCGCCAGCCAGAAGAGGCCCTTGTTGGCATCGTCCGGGACGAGGTCCTCCTTGAAGAAGAACTTGATCCCGTCGGCCAGCAGCTGGGAAAGGCCGATGAGGCGGATCTTCCCGAAGATCGCCGCCCGATTGGGCCCGATGCGGTCCTGGATCATGGCGGATCCCCGCCGTTCCACCCAGGTCCATACCGATGCCAGGAGCATGATGGCGGAGAACACGATGACGACCTTGGCCACCATCCAGAAGATGGCAGGGGTCATGTGAAGCATGCTCGCGAGCTTGTCCATGGGCGGCTTCCCGGCAGGGCCGTCCGCGGGGAGGCCCAACCCATCGAGCCTACCAGAGCCCCGCCCTTGCGGACACGGAGGGAATCAACCCCCGGAGTACCGATGCGACCTGGGTCACAGCTCCGGGCTCGGGCGCAGGTGCGCCCGCAGTAGAGAAACCCTGGTCAGCCTTTGGCTTCGATCTTGGACCAGCTGTCCTTCAACCCCACCGTACGGTTGAATACCGGGTTTCCAGCACGGGAATCCACATCCACCGTGAAGTACCCGGTGCGCTCGAACTGGAAGCGCTCGCCCGGAAGAGCTTCGGCCAGACTGGGTTCCAAGCGGGCTTCGGTCAGGACCTCGAGGCTTCCAGGGTTGAGGAGGGTCTTCCAGTCCTGGCCCTCGGGCACGTCCATGGGGTCCTCCTGGACGAAGAGGGCCTCGTACAACCGCACTTCGGCCTTCACGGCATGAAGGGCGCTCACCCAGTGGAGCGTGCCTTTCACCTTGCGACCTTCGGGGGCATTGCCGCCCCTGCTGGCGGGATCCCATTCGCAGCGCAGTTCCACCACGTTCCCGGTCGCGTCCTTGATGACCTCGCGGCAGATGATGAGGCAGGCGCCACGTAGGCGGACTTCGGCACCCGGGGCGAGGCGGAACCACTTCTTGGGGGCTTCTTCACGAAAATCGTCCTGATCGATGAAGAGTTCCCGTGTGAAAGGCAGCCTGCGCGTGCCCATGGATGGATCATCCGGATGGTCGGCCATCTCCACTTCGAAGGCCTCGGCCTCGGTCATGTTGGTGATGACCACCCTGAGCGGGCGCAGGACGGCCATGCGGCGGGGGGTCCGCTTTTCCAGATCCTCGCGGATGCAGAATTCCAGCAGGCCGACACCGGCCACCATGTCCCGTTTGGCCACGCCCACCTTTTCGGCGAAGGCGCGCACAGCCTCGGGCGTGTAACCCCGGCGTCGCAGGCCGCAGAGGGTGGGCATGCGGGGATCG
>CAIXHJ010000295.1 GCA_903919165.1 uncultured Holophagaceae bacterium | reverse complement strand
GGCCTGGACCTGACCCAGCACTGGAGATCGATCTGGCGAAGAGGGGCATTCCAGGTGTATGGGGGGATCATCCATTCGTACTATTGGACGGTTGCGGTGAACTCGTTCTCAGCCCCGGGATTCCCCGCATCACCCCCTTCGTGGCCGAAGCGATCTCGCGGGGCATCCAGATCGTGGGCGAGGTCGAACTGGCCCACCGGGTGATCCGTGAACGGCAGGACGGCAGCCGGGTCCTGGCGGTGACCGGCACCAACGGGAAGAGCACCACCACAGATCTGGTGGCGCACCTTCTGAAGTCCTCAGGCATCCCAGCCATCGCCTGCGGCAACCTGGGCACCCCCATCATCGAAGTAGCCCAGGCTGCGCCTGCAGGCATGGTTTTCGCACTGGAACTGAGCAGCTACCAGCTGGAATCGATCCAGTCATTCCATGCGGAAGGTGCCGCCTTCCTGAACCTGACGCCCGACCACCTGGCGCGCCACGGCACCATGGAAACGTACCGGAACACCAAGCTGCGGATCTTCGAAAGGCAGAACTCCGACGATCTTCGCGTAGTACCCGCAGCCCATCCAGAGTGGTGGCAGGATGCCCCAGGAAGCGGACGGACGGCTCGGTTCGGATGGACAGAATGCGAGGCCTGGTGTGATGGTCAGGGTGCCATCAGAGTTCATGACGAGGTACTGCTGCACCGCGCCGAGCTCCGAATACCCGGCGATCACAACGTGGAGAACGCCCTGGCGGCAAGCCTGCTCGTGCGACATGCCGGCGCATCCATCCAGGGGATCCGCGAGGGCTTGAGGAGCTATCCCGGACTGGCCCACCGCATGGTCTTCTGTGGCGAGAAGGGCGGCGTGAAGGCCTACAACGATTCCAAGGGCACCAACGTCGATGCCACCCTGACGGCCATTCGCGCCCTTCCCGGGCCGCTGGTGCTGCTGCTTGGCGGCACCGACAAGGGCGCGAGCTATGCCCCACTGCGGGAGGCCCTGGCAGGCAAGCTTCGACGGCTGGTCTTCCTGGGCGAGGCCATTCCCCAACTCACGCGGGATCTGGGAGACCTTCCCCATGACGTGGTGCCGGCCTTCGGCGGTGCCGTGCGTGTCGCGCTTTCCTTGGCGCAGCCCGGTGACCAGGTGCTCCTCAGTCCGGCCTGCGCCAGCTTCGACCAGTTCGAGAACTTCGAGCAGAGGGGTGAGCGTTTCGAGGCGCTCGTGGCGGCCTGGTCGAATCCTCCGGAGAATCCCCATGCCTGATAAGGCCAGAGTCGCGGCCGACCTACGCACCATGTTCGGTGCGGATGCCGTCCTGACGGAGGCAGAGGATCTGGTCAAGTACGAATCGGGGTGGCGGTACGGGAAGGGCAAGTCCCTGCTGGTGGCCCGCCCTGGAACCACTGCGGACATCTCGAAGCTCATGGCCTACTGCCATGCAGAGGGCATCCGGGTGATGCCCCAGGGGGCGAACACAGGGCTGGTCGGCGCCTCCAACCCCGATGTCAGCGGTGAGATGCTCGTGCTAAGCCTGGAGCGACTGAACAAGCGTTTGGAGATCGACCCTATCAACCGCACGGCGGTGGTGGATGGCGGCGTGCTGTTGAGTTCACTGAACGCTGCACTCGTCCACCATGGGCTCATGTTCCCCATTGACCTCGGCGCGGATCCCACCATTGGCGGCATGATCGCCACGAACACAGGCGGCACCCGGCTCCTGAAGTACGGCGACGTGCGCCACAACCTGCAGGGCATCGAAGTGGTGCTGGCAGACGGCACCGTGGTCGAGGCGCTGAATCAGCTCCGGAAGAACAACACTGGCCTGGACCTCAAACAATTCTTCGTAGGCACCAGCGGAATCTTCGGCGTGATCACAGGCGCAGTACTGCAGGTGGTACCCCTCTCCCGGCAACACGCCACGGCCCTGGTTGGCTGTGCCTCCGGTGAGACGGTGCTTGCCCTGCTGCAGGCCCTGGAGCGGGAACTTGCGGATGTGCTCACGGCCTACGAAGTCATCAGCGCCAATGCCCTGAATCCGGTGTTCGCGCAGCACAGAGACATCCGGAATCCCTACGGTACTGGCCAGCCGCCAGCCTACACGGCCCTGGTAGAGCTCTCGTCCACCCTGCCCGGGATGGCCTTGGACCTTTCGGAGGTCCTGGAAGAGCGCCTGGGGGCCTTCCTGGAAGGCGATGCGGGGGAAGGCATCACGGATGTCTTCCTGGGGAAGCCCGAGGACTTCTGGGCCATCCGCCACCACATCAGCGAAAGCCTGCGGAACGAGGGCAAGGTGCTGGCCTTCGACATCAGCGTGCCTAGAAGCCGCATGGCGGCCTTCACGAATGCGGCCGTGGCCCTGCTGGAGAAGGATTATCCCTTCATCCGGGCCTGCGATTTCGGCCACTGGGGGGATGGCGGCACCCACCTGAATCTCGTCTGGGACGAGTCGAAGGCCCCCGTAACGACGGCGGAATTGGTGCGAGAACTCCAGGCCCGAATCTACGAATTGGCTGTGAAGGGATTCGATGGGAGCTACAGTGCCGAGCATGGCGTCGGCCCGCACAACCAGCAGTTCTATGATACCTACACGTCTGACCCAGTCCGGAGGTTGAGCGGGGCCATCAAGGCCCATCTCGATCCGGACCGGATCCTCGGCACCACGCGGCTCGACTGATTCCGGAGATTCCATGCGATACCTGTTCCTGGTGCTGGCGATCCTGAGTTCCATCAGGGCCCAGGCTCCGGCAACGACGGTCACTTCGGATCCCTTTGCACCTGTGAGGTTTCTCGTGGGCGATTGGACGGGCGAAGGCGATGGTCGGCCCGGCCAGTCCACGGGCGCGGCGTCCTTCCGTTTCGAAGTGGAAAGCAAGGTCCTGGTGCGTAGGAGCCAGGCGGACTCCGCTCCGGCGAACGGTCGCCCCGCCTTTCACCATGAGGACCTGATGACCCTCTTTGATGAGGGTGGGCAATTGAAGGCCCTCTATCTGGACAACGAAGGTCATGTCATTCGGTACCTCGTGGCCCGGGTGCCCGAGGGTGTCGCTTTCACCAGCGAGCCGGGACCAGGCCCAAGCTTCCGCCTGACCTACCTGCGGAAGGCCGAGGCCATTCTCACCCTGCGCTTCGAGATCGCCCCGTCCGGTAACCCTGAAGCCTTCGCCACCTACCTCGAAGCGGTCACCCGCAAG
>CAIXHJ010000294.1 GCA_903919165.1 uncultured Holophagaceae bacterium | reverse complement strand
TGTGAGCCGCGACGTCGGCCAGCCGTGCCCATGGCGAGGCGGCGGACGCAGGGCGATGCGGGACATCGTTCAAGGCCGGTAACGCGGCCAGGGGTGCGGCTGGCCTCGTCCCCCGTACCCTATCGCAGGCCCCGTTTGGGGCCTGCTCCTGCTCGGCGGACCGCCGAGCAGAGGGTGGAGCCGGCAAGGGGCGGCGCCCGGCGCAATACTGCGTCAAGCTCCTCGTCGATAGTGCCGCTATCTCCATCGTCGTCTTCCTTGTCTTGCTTGGGCGGCGCCCCTTGCGCGGCCACACCCCACTCTGAATACAGGCCCTGGCCCTCCGCTAGTCGAGGATCTGGATGCGGCGCAGGAGAGGGATGTTCTCCAGAAGCAGGGCTGTGCCCCGAACCACGGCGGTCTGGGGATCCTCTGCGCGGAATACGGGCAGATGGGTCTCCTTGCGGAGCCGCTCATCCATGCCCTGGATGAGCGAGCCGCCCCCCGTGAGGCAGATTCCGCGGTTGATGAGATCCGCCGCGAGCTGAGGTGGCGTCTCGTTCAGGGCCTTGCGCACAAGGTCGATGATGGCGTTGACGGGTTCGGCCAATGCCTCGCGGATTTCCGCGTCATTCAGGGTGAGTGTCTTGGGCAGGCCTTCGAACTGATCCCGGCCGCTCACCTCCATGGTGCGCGTCAATTCGGAGGGGAAGGCGGAGCCCAGGTTCCACTTCACCTCTTCAGCCGAGGCCTCAGAGATCAGCACATTGTATTTCTCGCGGATGTACTTGATCACCGCCTCGTCCATCTCGTCGCCGGCGATGAGGATGGAGTCCGAGAACACTTTGCCGTTGTAGCTGATGACGGCCACGTCCGTGGTGCCGCCGCCGATGTCCACGATCATGCAGCCGCGCTTCTCGTTGATGGCGAGGCCTGCGCCGATGGCAGCCACCATGGTCTGGTCCACCAGGAACACCTCGCCAGCCTTGGCGTCATAGCAGACCTGTTTCACCGCCCGGCGGGCCACCTGGTGGGCGCGGGGGGGTACGCTGACCACGATCCGGGTGCGCGCGATGCCGCGGTTGGGCCGCGCCTTCAGGATGAACGCGGCGAGCATCTTCTCCGCGGCGTCCACCTCGAAGATCATGCCGTCCTTCATGGGCCGGATGGTGCGAACCCCCTGCGGGGCACGGCCCAGCAGCTGCTTGGCCTCCTCGCCCACGGCCTCCACTTCATGGGTGAGCGTATTCACGGCCACGATGGAAGGTTCATAGATGACGATGCGTCCGGCCTGCTTGGTATGGATCAGGGTCGAAGCCGTGCCGAGATCGATGGCCAGGTCCGAATTGAACAGGTTGGACCAGAACTGGCTGGAGAAAATGCTGGCCACAGGGGACTCCCGGAGAACCTCCTAGTGTGCCACGCACAGACCAAGTCGGCCACCGCAAGCCGGATAGAGCGAGCTACTGCTTCGCCGGCAGTCCGGACACCAGGTGGCGCTGCAAACCGCCAGATCCAGGCCTGCCAGGTCGTCAATTCGGCTCATGAGACCCCCTCGCATCTGTCATTCTGGATCCTCTGATGCTCTTAGTGGAGATTCCATGTCCAAGATGACCCCTCACGCCGCCCTCATCGCCGGGTCGGCCCTCTTCCTGTCCCTGGCCTGCAACTCCGGCAAGCCGGACACCAGCCGCGTCATCGCCAATGTCGGTGGCGACAAGATCACCGAGGCCGAATTCCAGGACGTGGTGAAGACCCTCTCCCCGGATCCCAAGGAGGCCCAATCCTTCCTCAGCGATCCCGCCGCGCAGGGCGAGCGCGCGAATCTCGCCAGCCGCATCGCCATGTCGAAGGCCATTGCCACCTATGCCAAGCAGACGGGACTGGATCAGGACCCCGGCGTCAAACGCCAACTGGAGCAGCAGGAGGCCAACGTCTACTTCCAGGCCCTCGCCAAGAAGCGCATGCCGACAGCCGAGCCTACGGATGAACAGCTGATGGCCTTCTACAAGGAACAGGTCGAACGCATGAAGGCCCAGGGCGCCTCCGGCGCCGCACCGCCCTTCGAGACCGTCAAGGCCCAGGTGGCCCAGGGCTACAAGCAGCAGCGGGCACAGGCCATCAGCCTGGACATCCAGAAGGAGATCAAGGCCAAGGTTCCCATCACCCTGGCCGATGATTACCGGCCCGCAGGGGAGTAGGGCTCAGGGCAACGCCCCGGGGTTCACAGGCCGCCTGCGAGAATCCTTTTAAAGAAGTCGATGGTCTCCCGGAGTCCGTCATCCAGTGAAACCAAGGGCTGCCACTCGAGCATGGTACTTGCAAGGCTGATATCAGGTTGCCGCTGTTGGGGATCGTCCTCAGGAAGGGGCTGGAACACGATTTTAGATTTGGACCCCGAAAGTCGAATCACCTGTTCCGCAAGTTCCAGCACACTTGATTTTATCGGATTCCCGAAATTGACAGGACCGGTCGTCTGATCCTGTTCCATCATCGCGATCATGCCCCGGATGAGATCGTCCACAT
>CAIXHJ010000293.1 GCA_903919165.1 uncultured Holophagaceae bacterium | reverse complement strand
TGTTCCTGCCCACACTGGATGCACCATCCTTTGATTGGTTCCATGGGTATCTCCTGGACAGACGTCACTGGTACCAGCAGGCCCAGTGGGAAACGAAGTAGTAGGCAAGGAACGGGGCCGGGGCCAGGAAGATGGCGGCCTCGATCCAGTCAGGGCTTGGTTCTTTGGTTCCGGTGTCGGGGGCAGGAGCAGACACTACGCGGCGCTCTCACTGAGGAAACGCTGGACCTCCACCACGGCCACCAGCTTCTTCCGGCCCACGGGGCAGGTCTTCAGCTTCCCGGCCTTGATCAGCTCGTAGATGGTCGTGCGGCCGCAGCAAAGCACCACGGCGGCCTCGTCGATGGTCAGGGCCAGCTTGGGAAGGGCTGGGATCTCCACGGCGGGCAGCGGGGCAGGTGGGGCAACTGGGGCGGGCTTGCGGCGGTTCATGTGGCCTCCTTGGTCTTGCGGCGTCGTTCACGGTCTCGGAGGACACATGGCGCGCACTGGCGGTAGCCGGGCGTCAATGAGCGGGTGCGGTGCCGGGGGCAGCAGCCCCGCAGGATGGCCCGGGCGTGGTTCAGGCGGTTCAACAGCGCCCCACGCTCCAGGCATGGGTCACACTCGACCATGCCTGGGATTGGCTCGCGCTGCTGGCACTGGACGCAGACCCCGGCATTCTTTAGAGCGTGGTAGTTCTCGCGGGTGCGGTAAGTCTTCATGCGCACCCCGCACGTGTCAGGCGGCAGTCGGAGCAGGGGCACTCGGGCAGGCCGGCGCTATTGGCGCTCTCGTTATGGCGGGCCAGATCCTCCAGGGCTTTCTCGCGGGAAAGCTGCCACATGAGGGTGGGGGCATCCGGGGGCATCGGGGCAGTCATGCTGCCAGCACCTTACGGTTAGACAGTGTATTTACGGGCAGCTTCCCGATGTCCTTAACTTCGCCCTCCACCTCCTGGATGTACTGCCACGCCTTAATCTCGACTTCGATTAGGTTAGCAATCTGGGCTGCCACCTTGGCGGTAGCGATGGCGCGGGCGGGGTCCATGTGGCCATAGCGGACCTCCTGCATGGTTTCAGCTAGCATCTTACGGATTTCGCCCAGGTTCTTCGGTGCGCTTTGCATGGTTAGGCTCCTTTGGCCATTTTTCTGAGTTCCCGGAGTAGGCGTTTAATTTCCTTCGCCTGATTTAGTTTCTTGGCGGCCCGGTTCTCGGACCTGACGCACTTTAGGCAGACATGCAGCCCTTCCCATTCGCTTCCGCCTCGGTGCGTCCCGTCCGGGTTTGTGGCTCGGTGCCTAGCAACTGGGCCAATGGCGGAACACTTGGAGCAGGGGCCATAAGGTCCATCAAGCACCTTCCAGACCCTTGGTTTCTTCCATCCAAAAGCTCGGTAGGTTATGACATACCCCTTCTTTGGGATATCTCTAGCGTTTGGGCAGTCCTCCGCCTTGAAGAAATAGCGTTTCCCACGGCGGCCCGGGAAGAAATCCGTGACGTTATAGCAGGACATCCCACACCAGCAATCGCCTTCTGACGAACACCATTTCCATGGGGGGATACCGCAGCAAATGTCACAGTCCAATGTCCTATTTTCGTTCTCAATAGGTTCTTCAGAGCCATATCCCATTCTGTGATATTCAGCGTGTGCCGCCTTAATCGAGTATTTACTACCATCACCCCGCATAACCTGTTCTAGAGAAATAAGCCGGAGCCAACCGGGGGCGCTCATGCCGCCCACCCTGGGTCAGCAATCGCCTTCAAACGTAGGGCCTCGCGGTCAGTGCTCATCACGGTCTGCACGGTTTCCTCGGAGACATAGCGGGGGAGAGATGCCCTGATCTCCCGCAAGCGGAGGACCAGGGCAATCTGAGCTTCAATGGGTGACATAATCAGAAAGGAATATCATCGTTGTTGTCGATGGGCGCGCCGGCGGCCTGGCCGGGGAGCTGGGGCATGGTGGCCACCTGGGTCACGGGCAGCAGCTCGCTGGCCTCGCCGTCGAAGTAGAGGGCCACATCGTGGAACATGCCGCCGTTCTTCCCTGGCTTGAAGCCCTTATGCTTGGCGCTGAGGGCCACAAGCTGGCCGCTGGCCTTCTCCAGCTTCGTGGTGTCGAGCTTGCCGGAGGTATGGGCGCCCAGCAGCTTGATGGCCTTGTTCCGGGTCTCCAGCGCCTTCTGGGGGTTCTTGGCGGTGCTGCACTCCAGGTCGATGAGGAGGTCACCGCCGTGGCCGTTGTTCTCCACGCTGATCTTGATGGACTCACGGCCATCGGGCCAGACCATCAGGCCAGCCTTGACCACCTTGGCGGTGTGCCGGGTGTAGCTGTTGCCATCGCAGGGGAAGGGGCGCCGACCACCAGAGGCGGCGGTGCTGATATTGGTGAGGGTCTTCTCGTCGAGGCCGTCGAGGGAAACTAGTGCCATGGGTGGTGCTCCTTGGGGTGGGTTGGGGTGGTGTGAGAAAGGCCTGGGGGCCGGGTGACCCCCAGGGAATGGGCTAGGCGGCGATGTGCTGGAAGTGCTCGACCAGGTGGGCCTGGAGGCCGCGGCGCTTGGTGTCGTTGGAGAGGAAGGTCTTCATGATTCGGTGGCCCTCAGCGGTGATGCTCAGCCAGTTGGGGCGCTTGTCGTTCCCGATGGGAGCCCAGCCCTTGTGGGCGGCATAGGCCAGCAGCTTGGCGGCGTCCACCTTGTGCTTCGCGGCCAGGTCCAGCAGCTCCGCGCAGTCCTCATTGGAGGCCATCTCGACCTTGACGGCGGGGCTGATGCCGTCCACGAAGTCCACGACCTCCTGGGAGATCTCTATGGCGGCAGGTGGCGCCATCTGGCTGATGACCTCCCCAGCGGTCTTGGGTGCGGGCAGCGCGGCCAGGCGCTCGGCCTCCAGAACATCAGCAGCCACGCGGGCGGCCTCGATGCGCTTGGCGGTGGTCACGGTGTCAGCCTGCGGGCCCGCCTCGATCAGAGCCAGGAACTCGTCCATGGTTCCCTGGAAGATGGTGGGCACCCAAGGCAGGCCCGCCCGCTGGGTGTATTCGTCGGGGTTCGTGTCCACCACCCAGCCCAGGTTGTCATCGAAGCGGGTCTCAGCAGTCAGGATGCACTTGGCGGGGAGGCTCCCGGCGGACTTGCCCAGGCTGCCGGGCACGATCCGGTGGACCTTGCCCTGTTCCTTCGCCTCGCTGCGGCTGATGATGACCACGGGGATGGGGGCCTTCAGCAGGGCGCGGACCAGCTCCATGGCCTTGTTTCCGATGGTGCCGTAGTCCTGGATCTGGAGCGGGAACCCTATCTGCAGCCACTCGGGCATGAGTTCCGTCATCTCGGAGTAGGAGTCGAGGACGATGCGGGTGTAGCCCTTCTCCACCAGCTCGGCCTTCTGCACCAGGGCGATGGCCTTGTTGAAGTCGATGAGGGTGTCCAGGGGGATGACGTTGGCCTCGGGGTTGATAGCCTTGACCGTCAGGCGGCACTTGGGCTCGGGCGCCAGGTAGAGGGGCTTGCCCCCTTCGGCGCTCTTGAAGGTCTTACCTCGGCCACTGAGGGCCTGGATGAGGATGGCGGCGCGGGTCATGGTGTGGGCTCCGGGTGGGTTAGGCGGTGGCTTCGAGGGCCGGGGCATCGGCCTTCTTGGTGGGGGTGCGCATCATCACGGAGGTGGTCTCGGTGACGGTGATGTCGATCTGCTCGGGCAGAATTCCGTCCTTGCGGGCCTCTTTCAGGGCGACCAGGTTCAACTCGGGCTGGCGGACGCGGATGAAGGACTCGTCCAGCTCGAAGAGATCCACGCCCGGCTTCACAGCGAAGGCCACGGACTCCCGGGTCTGGGTGCTCATCGTGAACTCGGGGAACTTCTGGGGCTTGCCGAGACGCTTGAGGACCGGCGTCAACACGGCGTTGAGCTTCTCCATCTTGGCTTCGCAGCGCTCGATGGTGGCGGCCAGGGCGGCGCGGCGCTCCTTG
>CAIXHJ010000292.1 GCA_903919165.1 uncultured Holophagaceae bacterium | reverse complement strand
TCGTTCAGGATCTTCTCGCCTTTTCCAGGCGTTCTACGCCGCAACGGGTGGTCGCTGACCTACATGTGCTCGTGGATCGCACTGTCACAATTCTCGGACACAAGATGAAACTGATGAATGTGGAACTGAATCTGGATCTTGAGGAAGGGCTTCCGCACGTTAGATGTGACCCATCGCAGATGCAGCAGGTGCTGTTCAATCTCATCATCAACGCCGGAGAATCCACCCAGAGCAGGGCGGGAGGTCGGGTTCTTGTCTCCACGCGATTCGATCGGGCAAGAAATGAGGTCCTGCTCACCGTCAGGGACAACGGAGAAGGAATCCGGCCCGAGAACCTCTCGAAGATATTCGACCCCTTCTTCACCACGAAGCCGGAGGGAAAAGGGGTGGGACTTGGACTCGCGGTGGTTTATGGGATCGTGGAGGCCCATCACGGGGACATCGAGGTCGAAAGCACCCTGGGGGCGGGGACCTGCTTCACGGTTCGGGTCCCCCTTGAGCCTGAGGCGGGTGAAAGCATGGAAACGGGTACTGGGGAATCATGAGAACGGTGTACGTTGCACCGATTGGAGAGGTGGAGGAGACGGTCGTGGACGTGGTAGCCCTCGCGCTCTGGAGCACCTTTGGCCTCCCCGTCAAGCGGTTCCCTTCGCTTCCGGATCCGGCCGCGGCCTTGGACGCTGCGCGACAGCAATACTCGTCCTCGGCAATCCTGCGCGACTTGCAGCTCTACTGCCCAGAGGACCCGGTCAAGTTCGTGGGCATCACGGAGCGGGACCTCTTCATCCCGATGTTGTCGTTCGTATTCGGGCAGGCACAGGTGGGTGGACCACTCGCCCTGGTTTCATGCGCCAGGCTCCGCCAGGAATATTACGGACTTCCGCCTGATCCCGCCCTCCTCTACTCCCGGGTGGCAAAGGAGGGGATTCACGAAATTGGCCATACATTCGGGATGGTTCACTGCTCAGATGCCGCCTGCCCGATGGCTCTTTCAAACACCATCGCCCAGGTCGACCGGAAACGCGGTGGGCTCTGCGATTCGTGCGCTGCGCTGGTCCATGAAATAACCGGGAAGGAGATGCTATGAAGTCTCACTGGCACCTTATGGTGGTTGACGATGAGGAAGTGATGCGCGAGTCGCTGGCTGCGTGGCTCCGCGAGGATGGCTATTCCGTGGCGACAGCCGCCTGCGGGCGAGATGCCATCGAAAAAGCGAAGGAACAGGACTTTGCCATCTACTTCGTGGATCTGAAAATGCCCGGAGGAATCGGCGGGATCGAGACCATGATCGAAATCAGAAAGATGCACCCCGATGCCTCGGTAGTCATCGTCACCGCTTACGCGACAGTGGACACCGCCATCACGGCCATGAAAGAGGGGGCACAGGAATACATTGTCAAGCCCTGCAATCCGGAGGAGATCTCACTGCTGGTCAATCGGATCATCAAGGTCAGAGAACTGCAACGCGAAAACGTGCTTCTCCGCAAGAAGCTGACTCGCCAGTACGTGTTTCAGGACATCATCAGCAAGAACCCGAAGATGCTGGAAATCTTCCACCTGATCAAGGAGGTGGCAAGTCTGAAGACCACGGTCCTGATCCAGGGAGAGAGCGGGACCGGGAAAGAGTTGATAGCCCGTGCGATCCACTTTTCGGGAGCCCGGGCCTCCAGGCCGTTCATCTGTGTCTCCTGTGGCGCGCTCGCGGAGACCCTGCTCGAATCAGAACTGTTTGGACACGAGGAGGGTGCCTTCACCGGCGCCAAAGCCAGGAAAAAAGGAAAATTCGAGCTGGCCGACAACGGGACGATCTTCCTGGATGAACTCGGAGACATCTCGCCGAAACTTCAGGTCGATCTCCTCCGGGTGTTGCAGGAGCGAACGTTCTACCGGGTTGGCGGGACTTCCGAAATCGCCGTTGACGCCCAGGTGATCGCCGCAACCAATCGCGATCTCCCCCAGTCCATCCGCGAAGGCCGTTTTCGCGAGGACCTTTTCTACCGGTTGAACGTCATTGCGATCCAGATCCCTCCCCTCCGGGAGAGAGGTGAGGACATTCCTCTGCTGGTCGATCATTTCATTGACCGCATCGCACGCGAGTTCAATAAAGAGGTTTCTGAAATATCTGAAGGGGCACTCAAGGTTCTGATGGATCACTCCTGGCCGGGGAATGTGCGCGAGCTCGAAAACGCTGTCGAACGGGCCATCGTGACAGCGCAAGGGCACGTTCTTTTAGAGAGTGATTTTTCTTTCCTGAAGGATGGACAGCACGAGGGAAGATGGGAAGTCCCGACTGATCTGACTCTGGACGAAATCCAAAATCAAGCCATTGCCGCGACCCTGCGGCGGACCCATGGAAATATCAAGGAGACGGCCGGGATTCTGGGCGTCGACCGGTCGACGCTGTACGATCGGATAAAAAAATTCGATCTTCCCAGGAATTGAACGCCTCCACGGGTTGGGTGGGGAAACCCCCTCGCGCTGGGCGTCGTGGGCACCCGCCGCACCGGAGCATGAAAGAGTTGCAGGGAATCCACACTGAAAACACAGCCATGAACAACCCATCCAAAGTTTCGTTACGCCGGTGCCCCACTCACCCACCCGTCTTGCAGGTTCAACACAACGCACGGTGCGGGAGGTGGTCTGGAAGGCGCGGTCGGGGCTGAGGGTCGGCCGTTCGGTGCGGCGGTCTTTGGGGTAGACGATCAGGTACCCAGACAAACCTCTGCTTGATAGAGCCAGCGCTTGGTGGTTAGGTCCTTTCAGCTCATCGTGGGGCTGAGCATCTCCAGGACCGGATCCGGCGCGCCTTCGTTGTTTCGGAGGCTTGTCTTGGCGGGGTCGCAAACGACCAGCAGCTAGGGTTGTATGACGCCCGAACCCCGGAACACTGGGAATTCGATCCATCCTAGGCCGATAAGGTAGGCTGTGACATCCAACCAGGGAGGTGCGTTGCAAACCCTGCTGCAGAAAATCACCGCACGGGACCAGCGCCTTGCCGCCTTCAGGCATTACGAAATGCTGGTCCACGTCTACGTGGTGCTGCTGCTCATCAGCAACCTCGTCGGGCCCAAGCCGACCCAGGTGGGCCCCTTCATCTTCAGCGGCGCCCAGCTGTTGTTTCCGATCACCTACATCTTCGGCGACATCTTCACAGAGGTGTACGGCTACGGCGGCGCCCGGCGAGCCATCTGGATCGCTTTCCTGGCCAACGTGCTGATGGGCTTTTTCGCCCTATTCATGGTGTGGCTTCCGGCGGCTCCGGCTTGGCCGAAGGAGAACCAGCGGGCCTTCGAGATCGTCTTCGGCGCCACTACCCGGGGCATCCTGGCCAGCCTCGCCGCCTTCTGGATCGGGGAGTTCGTCAACAGCTACGTCATGGCGAAGATGAAGCTCTGGACCGAGGGACGGTGGCTCTGGACCCGCACCATCGGCAGCACGGTGGCGGGCCAGGCGGTGGACAGCCTGGTGGTCACCTTCGGCCTCTTCACCTTCACGCTCCCGGTGAAAACGATCTTCGTGATGGTGGGCAGCGGCTACCTCTTCAAGGTGCTCTACGAGGCCGCAGCAACGCCCATCACCTATGCCATCGTCGCCTTCCTCAAACGCGAGGAGGGCGTGGATGTCTACGACAAGGGAACCAACTTCAGCCCATTTGTGAAGGACGAGTGAAAGAAGTGAACTCTCATGTTCCCTCCCGAGGAACGCTGCCTCTTTTCGCTGGTTTTCTTCGGTCGGCTCTGCTCAAAATGGGGCCTCCGAAGGTCTCATCCACGGGAACGCCATGAAAAAAGGCTATCGAACGCTGGTCGATGAAGCGATGGCTGAGGTGAAGACCTATACCGTTGCAGAAGCGCAAGCAAAATTCGGCGATCCGAATGTGCTGTTCGTCGATGTGCGCGATGTCCGCGAGTTGGAACGCGAGGGGATCATTCCTGGTGCGTTGTCGGCCCCTCGCGGGATGCTTGAGTTTTGGGTGGATCCCGATTCACCGTATTTCAAGCCGGTGTTCGGCGAGGCGAAGGAATTCATCTTCTTCTGTGCCGCCGGCTGGCGCAGCGCCCTGGCCACCAAGACCGTACAAAACATGGGGCTGCCGCAGGTGGCGCACATCGAAGGCGGTTTCAGCGCCTGGAAGGCGGCAGGTGCCCCGACAGGGATCAAAGAGAGCAAGCACAAGGCGTGATGGTGCCCGCGGCCTGGTCCAGTGCGGCCCGCGGGAATTCCAGAAGGTTCCAAGATGCAGGTCTTGGCGTTCCGACCCCGCTGGGGCAGAATCGGGCCTCTTCATTTCCGTCGATCAGGTGCCGCCATGAAGACCTTCCACGCCATGTCCATCCCTGAAACCCTGGCCGAAATCGTGGACCCCAGGCACAGCTGCCTGGTGGTCTGGGACGTGCAGGTTGCGCTGACCAGCCGCATTTTCGACAGGCAGGACTACCTGCCGCGCCTGGCGCCCTTCGTGGCCGAGTTGCGCCGCAAGCTGCCCGTGACCTACACCCTGATCAAACCTCTGCCCCTGGCCTACCAAGGCGCCTGGAATACCTACGCGATGATGCGGCGGATGGGCATCAGTGATCCAGGCCAGCTGAAACCCTTCCTGGTCCCGGGCACGCCCGAGTACGCCGTCCCGGCCGAAGTGGCGCCCCAGCCCGGCGACCTGGTGCTGGAGAAGAGTTCGCCTAATATCTTTCTGGGCACCCGTTTCGAGACGCTCATGCGACTGCGCGGGGTGCAGACACTGGTCTTCACCGGCATCGCCACCGAAACGGGCATCGAGACCTCGGCCCGCGACGCGGCCGCCCGCGGCTTCTTTCCGGTGGTGGTCAGCGACGGCGTCTCGTCCATGGATCAGGCCGCCCACGAGCGCTCCCTATTGAGCCTAGCCAAGGCCGCCATCGTCACGGACATGGAAGCGATCCGCGCAGCGATCTAACTTGGCCGGTTATGGGGGGAAGTGGAGTCGGGGGCTACTTCGGCGGGAACTTGGCCAGGATGTCCCGGACAGCCTTGGGCACCACCTCGTCGGCGTCCTCGGGGTTGTTCAGGCCGGTGAGGGCTCCTTCGGCGGCGCCCTGCCAGATCAGCTGGTTGGTCTTGAAGTCCACGATCTCGATGACGATGGAGCCTTCCTTGTAATTCCGCACCTGGCTGGTGGTGGTACTCACGCCGCCGTAGAAGGGCCGGTAGCCCCAGCCCATGCCCATCCGGGCATTGGTCCTGACCTTCCGGTTCTGCACGATGGGGTAGTAGGTGACTAGGAAATCGGGGTCGCCCTTGGTCTCCATGGCGAAGCCCTTGGCCTGCAACTCCTTTTCCACGGCCGCCCGCACCCGCTTGTCCATGAGGGTGGTGGTGCCGCCCGTGCCTTTCTTCGAGGTGTAGTAGTCGAAGGTACGGTAGCGGCCATAGGAGGCCGTCACGTCGTAGTCGTAATTCACGGAGTAGCTGCGGCAGGCTGTGAGCAGGGCCAGGGACAGCAGGGCGACAGAAAGGGGCAGGGCACGCATGGATCCTCCGGTACCTCAATATGGATGGTCGAAACGGAGCGCGGTTGAAGCCGAAAAGCAGTCTATGGTGGTCTGAGAAATTCCTAGAACTAACCCTGTGGGCCGAGACGGTCTGTTCCAGGCTGTGAATTCCGTTTCGTTTCTTTGATCCGGGAGGCAATTGGATCGATCCTGTTGGGGATGGTTCTCGATCCCACCCTCGACTCTGGCGCGTCCAGCCCCCTCTACCTGCAATTGCAGCGGCGGCTCCGAGGACTGATCCAGCAGGGCGAATGGCGCCCGGGATCCCGGTTGCCCGCCGTACCGGAGCTGGCCCAGCGCTGGGGTGTGCATCGCCTCACCGTGTTGAAGGCCATCGCGGGCCTGAAACGCACGGGGTGGATCCAGACGGTGCAGGGTCGGGGCAGCTTCGTGGCGCCGCGGTTGCCGGAGGCCCCAGGCCTGCGGGCCACCAGTGAGTTCCCTTTCGAGGGGTCGCCCCTGCTGGTCCACGATGGCGAACTGGGTTCCTGGCTGGGCGAGACCCTGGAGCGGGTCCAGGACCGCCACCTGGTGAGCTTTTCCGCCGGGTTCATCCCATCGGACCTGGTACCAGGTGAGCAGCTGCGAAGACTCACGGCCCAGGTCCTGAAGGATCTCAGGTCCGAAGCCTGGGTCTATTCCCCGCCTGCAGGCTTCGCGCCCTACCTGGAAGCCGTCGGCCGCTGGCTGGCCACGGAAGGCGAACCCATCGACGAGGGTTGGGGCATCCGCGCCCTGCCCGGCGCCCAGTCAGGTCTGGCTTTGTCCCTGGAATCCTTCACGGTGCCCGGCGATCGGGTGTTGGTGGAAAGCCCCTGCTATGTGGGCATCCTGGCCCTCATCCGCGCCCTGGGCCGGGAGCCGGTGCCCGTGCCGGTGGACCGGCAGGGCCTGGATCCTGATCGCCTGGCCTCGGCCCTTCAGCGCAGCGAAGCGAAACTGCTCTTCACCGTGCCCAGTTTCCACAACCCCACGGGCATGACCCAGTCCAAGGCACGCCGAGAGCGGGTCCTGGCGCTGACGAGGGCTCACGGGGTGATCCTGGTGACCGATTCGGCCTACGGCGATCTGCGCTTCTCCGGCAACTCGCTGCCCCCCTTTCGGCGGCTCGACGGCGCGGACCACGTCATCCACCTGGGCAGCTTCTCCAAGTCCCTGGCGGCTGGCCTCCGCCTGGGCTACCTCATCGCGAAACACGATCTCTTGCGCCGCATGGCACCCATCCAGGAAGTGCAGACCATCGCCCAGCCGCCCCTCATGCAGGCCGTGGTGGCTGGGTTTCTCGACAACGGCGGCTTCCGCCGCCACCTGGCCCGGCTTCGCCGCGCCCTCAAGGAACGCCGCGACGCCATGGTCGAGGCGTTGGGAGAGCATTTCCCGCCGGGCACCCAGGTATCAGAACCCAAGGGCGGCATGCACCTCTGGGTGGTGATGCCCGAGGACTTCTCGGCATTGGACCTGCATCGCGACGCCCTTCAGCATGGCCTCGGCTTTGCACCGGGACCGCTCTTCTTCGCCGATGGACGGGGTACCAACTGTCTCCGCCTGAACTTCTCCACCCACGACCCCGCGACCACCCGGGACGCCATCGCGCGGCTCGGCCATCTGGTCCATCGGGTCTGATCCGGTCACCCTATTCAGCAAGGAGCTGCCGTGAGTCTCACCACGAACGATGCCACGATCGAGATCCGCCCCTCGGCCCACGCCGCCAGCCCTGAAGAGCGGGCGAAGCGCATGACGAACCCTGGCTTCGGCCGGATCTTCACGGACCACATGGTCGTGGTCCACTACAAGGAAGGCCAGGGCTGGGGCAAGGGTGTTCTGAGGGCCTACGCGCCTATCGAGATGGATCCGGCGGCCTCGGTGCTGCACTATGGACAGGCCATCTTCGAAGGCTTCAAGGCCTACAAGCAGCCCGGTGGCGGCATCGCCTGCTTCCGCCCCGAAGCCAACGCGCGGCGCTTCAATACATCGGCCGCACGGCTCGCCATGCCCGAGCTGCCTGAAGCGATCTTCCTTGGCGCTGCCAAGGCCCTGATCACGCAGGACCAGGCCTGGGTACCGGGCGCCGTGGGCGAGAGTCTCTACATGCGCCCCCTCATGATCGCCACGGAACCCGCCTTGGGTGTGCGCCCCAGCAACGAGTACCTGTTCATCCTCCTGGCCAGCCCCAGCGGCGCCTACTTCCCCGCCGGCGTGAAGCCTGTGACCGTGTGGATCTCGGACGACTACGTGCGTGCCGCGCCCGGTGGCACCGGCTTTGCAAAATGCGCCGGCAACTACGCCGCCAGCCTCGTAGCTCAGCGCCAGGCCCAGGGTGAAGGCTGCGACCAGGTGGTCTGGCTGGATGCCGTGCATCGCAGGTTCATCGAAGAGATGGGCGGCATGAACATCTTCTTCGTCTATCAGGAGAAGGGCGAGACCGTCGTCGTCACGCCGGAACTCACCGGCACACTGCTTCCAGGCATCACCCGCGACAGCCTCCTGCAGCTCGCCCGGGAGTTGGGCTTCCGCGCAGAGGAGCGCAAGCTCAGTGTGGACGAGTGGCGCGCCGCTATCCAGGAAGGCCGCATGACCGAGGCCTTCGCCTGCGGGACCGCCGCCGTCATCACGCCTGTCGGCCACGTGAAATCCCGTCAGGGCAACTGGACCATCCACAACGGCGAGACCGGCCCCGTGGCCGCCAAGCTCCGCGAGACCCTGCTGAACCTTCAGCACGGCCTTTCGCCGGACACCCATGGCTGGATGAAGAAGATCGTCGGTTAATCGGAGCTCTTCATTGCTGCAGAAAGCCCGCCGGAAGGCGGGCTTTCTGTAAGTAGAGTCGAGGGGTGACTACCGGCGATTCTGTGATTTCGAATCCCCTTGTCCGACGCCAAAAAAGAAGCCGCCTGGCAGCGGCTTCCCATGGCGGAGAGAGGGTCCCCCTGAGAGGCATTCCCAGGTGTTCGCTCATGGCTGTGGATGACCATCATAAGTTACAGCTAATAAAGTAGATGTGGTTCGTTCCTCATCTTGGTCGTCCGCCTGTGATTGTCGGGGATCGAAAAAATAATGTGGGTAGAAGTATGGGGAGAATGGATGCCTGAATCTTCTGAAGGCGTAGGAAAAGTATGGGTAGTGGACGGAACAAGCTGAGCGTCGCGAAAGTGGCGAAGCACTCGAAGCCACGCTAGCCGGAAAACACAATAGTACGGCGAGGGTGGGGTGTCCAGCCTTGATTCATTTGTGGTAATCCGTTCCCTGCCAGTAATTGGGTTTATCCACGTACTCGAAGCGATTGGGATTGGCTTTCACTAGCGCATCGGCGGTGGTGTTCCAGAGCGTGCCGTGGCCGATGGTTCCATTGCCGTACATATTGTTGTCCTGTACGACCGTCTGATCGAGGAGGTAGTTACTGAAGCCCTGACTGTTCCGGGCATTGGCGTCCTGACCCGCGTTCCATTGGGCATGCTGGGCGTCGTTGGCGGCCTCGACAGCCTTCATCCGGGCCGTGGCGTTGGCGCCGATCTGCTTGATGTTGCCGACGATCCGGGCGGTGTTGGCTTGTACTGCCTGCCGTTGGGCGGCGTCCACCTGCTTCAATCGCGCGATGTGGGGAGCGGCTTCCGCGTTGGCCCGCTGGGCCACGAGCGCCATGTCCACATAAAAACTGGAGAAGATGGCGCCCGCTACCGCGTTCGCCAGGCCGGGTTCGGTCTTGGGAAAATAGGCTACATAGTCAAGGAAATGGTAATCGCCGAACTGGTCAGGGGAGCTTGCGCACAGCACCCTGAACATGTGCTGCATCCCCTTCCCATCGGGATCGATCTGCCCCGTGGCCAGGGCGCATCGCTCACCCTGGAACGACGAACCTGGAGGCGGGGAGACGTGCTCGGCGTAATCGATCTTCAGGCTGGCTGGCACGAAGCCCTTGGCCCGGGCCAGCAGTTGAATGATCTGGGCATAGTTTTGCACCAGATCGGCATTGGCGGGATAGACAATCATCCCCCGCATCGGCTTCATGCCCATCCGCTGTGCATTGCGGAAGGCTGACCCATTGGGATCCTGCGCGAGGAACATACTGTTGAGAATGACCACCTCGCCTTGCGAGCCGCGGATGAGCATCCCTCCGCCACCGCTTACGGGATCCACCCGCCACCCCTCGGGGATGCTGACGCTGGCCGTCCTGTCGGGCAGAATGACCTTATGGAGCGACGGAACCGAGCCTCTGGCTGAGTTTTTGCCGGATGCGGAACTGGCGGTGGCCGCCACGGCATCCGGATGCCAGACGCCGAACAACTGCTTGAGCATGGGGTTCACGGTTTTGCCAAAGCGCGAGGCATCGTCGGAGAGCAGCGCCGCTTCCACCTGACCGGGGCCGGTCGCGTTGGCAATCACCAGGCCCGCCACCCGCACATTGCCTTGCGGGCGGTTTGTCACCGAAAAGAACACTCCGACAGAATTCGTTCCACGGAACTGGAAAACCCGGCCAATCTGCGGCTTCTCGCCACATTGGGCCTGAACGCTGCTCAGCAGCTTGGCCATGGCTGCCGGTTGGGTGGTGGCCCCAGCCACCGCGCCGTAAACGATCTGCCCCCCCTCGGGCGCGTTAATGGTTGTCTGCGGGGTGGCCGCTTGCCTACCTGCCTTGCAAGCGGAGAGGCAGGCCATGGACAATGTGAGAATTACGGAAAGCCGCCTCAATCCAATCATCATCACAGGAACCATACCTTTCCGGGAGCATCACCGCTCTCACTACAGAGTGCGAAATACGAAGGCAAGATGCCTCACGGAATCATAGTGGATACGGAAAATTAATCTGGTTATCCACCTGCTTCAGCAACGAGGTGTTTGGATAGTTGAAGCTAGGCCGTCAGTGCACAGGTCTATTCACAGCGATCCCTGATCATTCACGACCGCCACAGACACCATCTCCTTGAGGAGCCTGCGGTAATGGGGGCGGATCGGGCCGGGCACCTGGCACATGACCACCACGGCCAATTGTTCCTTGGGGTCGATCCAGAAGAAGGTGCCTG
>CAIXHJ010000291.1 GCA_903919165.1 uncultured Holophagaceae bacterium | reverse complement strand
GGAGTACGTGGATCGGCACCACGGACAGGGCGTGCAGCACATCGCCATGTCGACCAATGACATCTTCCGCACGCTTCGTACCCTTCAAGCCCAGGGGTTCAAGTTTCTCCGCGTTCCGGATGCCTACTACGAGCTGTTGCCGGGGCGAGCGGCACGAGACGGATATGCCGTGCGGGAGCCATTGACCACGGTCAAGGAACTGGGCGTCCAGATCGACGGCGACAGCAGCGGCTACCTCCTGCAGATCTTCACCGAAGACCAGATTGGGCCCATGTTCTTCGAGATCATCCAGCGACGGGGGAACATGGGCTTCGGCGAGGGGAACTTCCAGGCTTTGTACGACTCCATCGAATTGGATCAGAAGAAGCGTGGTGTGCTTTGACTCCCGTAGCTGATTCGCTCCTCGCCGGATCCCGGAGCCTGCGGCTCCATCCTTGATTGATCGTCTGGTGCCTTGCACAAGGAGCTGGGAATATTCATGCCATGTATAACGTATTAATTTCATTAACATTTCTTGACATGCGGATTGCCGGACACACTCTGTTATTTCCACCCTTGGTCATTCCAAATGAAGATCTTCCTCAAGCACGACGCATTTTTTTATGAGTTTTGCGACCAGATTCGCCCCCTGAGGAGTATTGCTTGAAAATGGTCCACTTCCTTCTAAATATGGGCGGTTCCAACGCTGCTGCCTGCCTCTGGCTTTCCCTCTTGGGAAACTCCCGGAACCGCCCAAACCAACGCCCTTGAGGAGGGGGGGCAGGCAGCTCAAATCATCATGTGGATCCAAGAAAACCTTCCTTTCCGCGGATCTCCATGACTCAAAAACCGGGGGGACTTCGATGGTCCCCCCGGGCCTCTTGGTGCACTGCATGGTTGGTTCACGATCACCTGGAGCCTGCCATGCTGTCCATGCTCGAAACCGCTCCAATCCGACTACGTGAAGCATGGCTGACTGAGGGGCGCGAAGGGTCTGCTGCGGGGAGGACCTCGGACTCGACCTCAACGGCACCGTCTGTGCTCTCTACTCCACGGCCATCGATTTCTGTCTCTCGCCCATCGCCCTGTCCCGGTGCCGGTGCCGGTGCCGGTGCCGGTGCCGCAGGCTACTTCGGAGCCTGATCCACGCAACCGTGATTTGAGTTGGACCAGAAAGACGGGCCCTCTCTGATGGGGGTAGATGCCGCCCAGCCCTTCTTCCGGAAATGCATCACCAGAGCTTGAACGTAGGCTTTCAGACTGGCCTGCCTGACATCAGCCTCGCTTCGAGACTCTGCCGCCAGCGGTTTCAGGTAGGGCTTGAGGTCCAAAATGGGTGTGTGATTGGCAAAGAACAGCACGGGGTACCCGCTCCGCGCCACCACTTCCTCGGCGAATCCTGGTCTACGTTCCAGCACCTCCCACTCGGCGGTGAAGCCCCAGGGAAGGTAGCCCATCTGTTGCTGGAGAGCCTCTTTGTGCTTGTATCAGATGGGGCCGTACCCCAAGCCCAGAAGACCCCCGGTGCCTGCGGCGATGGCCGCGGATCTCCAGGTGGCCCACACCGCCCCTCCTACCCCGGGAAGCAGTGCACCCGCCAGGGCTCCAAGACCGGTGGAGACCAGGCAGGTACTTCCGAGCCCCCGCCCCATCATTCGGTCAGGTCTGCCGCTCAGGGTAAGGCGGAAGACGCGAATAGACTCTGCCGTCTGTTCCGACGAATCGGTTGGAAGGCTCAGCCCCTCGGCCAATTGGGCAACTACGACCCGTTCTTCTTCAGGAGTCATGCCTTTCACCGTCTGAACGAGTTCTACGCGTTGCGCTGGGCGCTCGCGGATCGCAGTCTCTGGGCGTTTGCAGGCGATCCCCAGCGCCAAGCACAGGCCCATGAGCACCAGAAGCGGGAGTGATCGGTTGTAGGGTGCGTCCATGGGGCTACGATCCAATCCGGTGAATCCAGCCTCAGAAGGTGCAGCCCCGCCGAGTCTAATGCGTCCCGCACCTGATTGGAGTCTGTTCATCTCAGGCCATTTCTTATGGCCGTCCTTCCAAGCCGGGCGAAACCTTTAGTGGTGGTTCAGTGCAGGCACGGATGCCGTCCACCGTTTCTCCAGGGGCCAATTCCACCAGCACCAGCCCCTGATCCGTCACGTCCAGCACCGCCTTGTCGGAAATGATCCGGTTCACCACCCTCCGTCCGGTCAGCGGCAGGGAGCAGCGTCTGAGGATCTTCGGTTCGCCCTGTTTGTTGACATGATCCATGATCACCACGATCCGGCGGGCGCCATTCACCAGGTCCATGGCCCCACCCATCCCCTTCACCATCTTGCCGGGGATGACCCAGTTGGCCAGGTCGCCGTCGGCCGAGACCTCCATTGCCCCCAGGATCGCCAGATCGATATGGCCGCCCCGGATCATGGCAAACGATTCGGCACTGCTGAACAGGGCCGCGCCCGGGGTCATGGTGACCGTCTCCTTGCCGGCGTTGATCAGATCAGGATCCAGCTCTTCTTCGGTGGGATAGGGCCCGATCCCAAGCAGCCCGTTCTCGGATTGGAACACAACCCGCTTGCCTTCAGGGATGTAGTTGGCCACCAGGGTCGGCATGCCGATCCCAAGATTGACATAGTACCCATCCTCGACTTCCTGGGCAGCCCGCTGGGCGATCTGCTCACGCGTCCAGCTCATGCTCCCACTCCTTTCCGAACGGTGCGGCGTTCAATCCGCTTTTCCTGGTGAGGGCAGCAGATGAAGCGCTGGACGTAAATGCTGGGGGTATGCACGTGATGGGGGTCCATTCCGCCGACCTCCACCACGTCTTCCACCTCGGCAATGGTCACCCGCCCGGCAGCCGCCATCATCGGGTTGAAGTTGCGGGCGGTCATGCGGTACTGCAGGTTCCCCAGAGCATCACTGCGCCACCCCTTGACCAGCGAGAAATCAGCCGTGAGGGCGGTTTCCAGCAGGTACTCCCGCCCGTTGAACGTGCGAGTTTCACGACCCTCGGCAATCGGCGTACCCACACCGGCGGGGGTGTAGAAGGCCGGAATGCCCGCCCCGCCAGCCCTGCATCGTTCGGCAAGGGTCCCTTGCGGCACCAGTTCCACCTCCAGTTCGCCCGAGAGGTACTGGCGCTCGAACTCCTTGTTCTCACCCACGTAGGACGAAATCATCTTCTTGATCTGTCGATTCTGCAGGAGCAGCCCCAACCCCCAGTCATCCACCCCGCAGTTGTTGGAAATCACGGTCAGGTCCTTGGTTCCCAGGTCCCGCAGCCCGATGATCAGGTTCTCCGGTATCCCAACGAGACCGAACCCTCCCACCATCAGGGTCGCGCCATCCCTGATCCCTGCCAGGGCCTGGTCGATCGTTCTGCACTCCATGGGCTGCCTCATCAAGGTGGATTGAGTCAGGCGATCATACCAAGGTTCTAATTCAGAGTAGGATGGCTCGCAGCCAACCCCATGAGAGGAGATGCCATGACGACGCGTAGAGATTTTCTCGCAACGACCGGTTTGGTCACCGCCGGTGTGCTGGCCGGGACTGCGACCAGTGTCTCGGCCAAGGATGCGCAGACTGCCGAGAAATACTCAGGGCCGCATGAACTCCCCAAGAACGTGACGCTCCTGTCGATCCAACATGGGGATGGCGCTGAAACACTCGGAGTCAAGACGAGCAAGGGCATCATCGATGTCAGGCAGGCTGCCCGGTTGCTCCGCATAGCTGCCCCCATGACGCTCGAGGAACTCCTCCGGGAAGGGAACGCCTCGGGCTTGAACAAACTGATTGCGGCCGCCAGCAGTTCCGCCAAGGCAAAGCCGGCTTTGCTCGATGAATCGAGCATCAAGTACGGTCGGCTCTTCACCCATCCGGGAAAGATCGTGTGCGTGGGCCTCAACTACAGACGCCATGCCAAGGAAATCGGCATGAAGGAGCCGCGGGTGCCGCCATTGTTCAATAAATACAACAATGCGCTGGCCGCTCATAACTGCACCATCACCCTACCCCCGCAAGACGTCGCCTTCAAATTCGACTACGAGACCGAACTGCTCATCGTCATCGGCAAGGCCGCCCGGAATGTTTCAGAAGCCGACGCCTTGAACTACGTCGCGGGCTACTGCACTTCAAACGATTTTTCCGCCCGGGATCTGCAACTGGAGACACCAAGCGTCCAATGGATGATCGGCAAGACCCTCGACAAGTTCGCACCGATCGGGCCCTATTTCGTCTCGGCCGACCTTGTCGGCGACCCGAACAACCTGAAGCTCGAGACCCGCGTCAACGGCGAGGTCCGCCAGTCCTGGAGCACTAATGACTTCGTCTTCAATACGCAGCAGATGATCGCCTACATCTCCAAGCACTGGACGCTGGAGCCTGGTGACATCATCTTCACCGGCACCCCCCACGGGGTCATCCTGGGTTACCCGAAGGAGAAGCAGGTTTGGCTCAAAGCGGGCGATGAGATCGTCAGTTCCATCGAGAAGCTGGGTGAGCTGAAATTCCGATTGGCCTGACGCTATCTCGTAGACAGACGTGGATTCTGCCTAGAAATGCGCATGCTCCGTGCGCCGAATGATCTCATCCTGCAGAGCCTCCGAGAGGTCGCAGAAGTAGTCGCTGTAGCCCGCCACGCGGACGATGAGGTCCCGGTACTGTTCGGGTCTGGCCTTGGCTTCTCGCAGCTTCGAAGCGGTGACCACGTTGAACTGCATGTGGTGGCCATCCAGTTTGAAGTAGGAGCGCACGAGGCTGTGGAGGTGGTCGATGCCCCCTTCCCCTTCCAGCAGGCTCGGCGTGAACTTCATGTTCAACAGCGTGCCGCCGGTCTTCACATGATCCATCTTCGCGGCGGACTTGAGCACGGCGGTCGGACCCTGGCGGTCCGCACCCTGCACGGGGCTGATGCCTTCGGACAGAGGCTCGCCCTTCAGGCGGCCATCGGGGGAGGCGAGGCAGACCTGCCCGAAGTAGACATGGCAGGTGGTGGGCAACATCTCAAGGCGATAGGCGCCACCCTTGGTGTTGGGGCGCCCGTCGATGGCCTGGAACAGCATCTTGAAGGTGCGCGTCATCAATTCATCGGCATAGTCGTCGTCGTTGCCGTACTTGTGGGTTTTGTTCACCAGCCGTCGGCGCAGGGCCTCCTGCCCATCGAAGTTTGCATCCAGGATCTGGATGAAGGTCGGCAGATGTACGTCCTTCTCATCGAAGGCCACTTCCTTCATGGCTGAAAGGCTGTCCGCGATGCTGCCGATGCCCACCGCCTGGATGAAGCTGTTGTTGTAGCGTGCGCCTCCAGCGTTGTAGTCAATGCCTTTCGCGATGCAGTCGTCGGTGATGACGGAGAGAAAGGTGTGCGGCATGCGCGTGGCGTAAAGGCGCTCGATGATCTGGTTGCCCCGGATCTTCACGTCCAGGAAGTGGCGCACCTGGGCTTCGAAGGCAGTGAAGAGATCCTCGTAGGTGCTAAACCCTGCGGGGTCGCCAGTCTTCGGCCCGATCTGCTTTTGCGTCCGGAGGTCGAAACCGTTGTGCAGCGCCAGCTCCAGCATCTTCATCAGGTTGAAGTAGCCCGTGAGGATGTAGGCCTCCTTGCCGAAGGCGCCCACCTCCACGCAGCCGGAGCAGCCTCCCTCCCGGGCGTCCTCAAGGGTCTTGCCCTGGCGGAGCTGCTCTTCCACCACGGCATCGGCATTGAAGAGGGACGGGAAACCGTATCCATTGCGGATGACCTTCAGTGCATGCTTCAGCACGATGTCCGGGGTCCTGCGGGATACCTGCATGTTGCTGCTGGGCTGCAGCAGATGCATCTCGTCGATGATGTCCAGCAGGAGGTGCGTGAGCTCGTTGGAGCCGTCGCTCCCGTCTGCAAGGAGACCGGCCAGGTTAAGGTTGGCAAAGTCCGTATAGGTGCCGCTCTCGGCGGCGGTCACGCCCACCTTGGGGGGTGCGGTGTGGTTGTTGAACTTCACGAAGAAGCACTCCAGTAGTTCCTTCGCCCTGTCCCGAGTGAGAGTACCTTCGGCGAGCCCCTTCTGGTAGAAGGGCCAGAGGTGCTGGTCCAGATGGCCTGGGCTGTAGGCATCCCAGCCGTTCAACTCAGTGATGACGGCAAGATGACAGAACCAATAAGCCTGAAGGGCTTCGTAGAAGTCCCTGGGAGCATGGGCAGGAACCCAGCGGCAGGTATCCGCGATCTTCCGGAGTTCCAGCTTACGGAGGGGGTCGGACTCCTTGGTGGCTTCCGCCTCTGCCAGTTCCGCATGGCGTTCTGCGAACCGCATCACCGCATCGCAGGCGACGGCCATGGCCCTGAGTTGTTCCCGTCTGTCCAGAGCCTCGGGATCCTTCTCGAAATCGAGCATCGCCTCGGCACAGGCAATGTCCGCCTTGAAGTCCAGCATGCCTTTCCGGTACAGCTTGCCGTCTCCCACGGTGTGGCCTGGGGCGCGCTGTTCCATGAACTCCGTGAAGCACCCCGCCTCGTAGGCAGCCATCCACTCCTGGGGCAGTTCCTGGAACATCTGGTCCCGCATGGACCGGCCCTTCCAGAAGGGGATGATCTCCCGCTTGTACGTCTCGATCACGGTCGGATCGACCTTGTATTGCGTCTTCTCACGGGTATCCAGGATCCGCAGATCCTCGACGCTGTGGCAGGTCAATTCGGGATAGGTGGACACGGCCTTGGGCCGGGGTCCGCGTTCGCCCACGATGAGTTCACCCTCGCCCATCCAGAGGGTCTTCTGCTCGCAGATGGCGCGGAAGTTCAGGGCCCGCAGCATTGGAAGGCTATGGCGCCCCTGCTGCTGCTTGTAGAAGGCGGTGGTGATCTCCGCCCGCTCAGAACTGATGGAGGGGATCGCGTCCAGGCTCTCCTGGCGCAGTCTCTCGGTGCGTTCATTCATGGAAGGCCTCCTACGGTCGTATTCAGGCCCTTGGCGCGAAAGACCGAGGCCAGGGCCTCCAGATCCTCGATGGTCGGGGTCTGGGTGTCGTGCAACTGATAGGTTAGTCCCACCCGGGCGGATTTCGACTCTCCCAGCGGGTGGTACGGAAGCAGGTCCACCTGCTGGATGCCAGAAAGGGGCTTCAGGAATTCCGCCGTGGCCTCCAGATTGGCCAGATCGTTGTTGATGCCGGGAATGATGGGTATGCGGATCCAGATGCTGGGATGGATCTCGGATAGAGCTTTGAGGTTCTCCAGAATGATGGCGTTGGAAACCCCAGTGGCCGCCTTGTGGCGCGTTTCGTCCATCAGCTTCAAGTCGTATAGTACCAGGCACGCGTGGATGGCGGCTCCAGCCAGATCCTGCCAGCCCACATAACCGCAGGTATCCAGGGCTGTATGCACGCCCTCGGCGCGGAGCAGCCGCATGGCCTCGATGACGAATGG
>CAIXHJ010000290.1 GCA_903919165.1 uncultured Holophagaceae bacterium | reverse complement strand
GTCCGGGGGAAGGAGAGGGACCGGCCTATCGGCCGCCCGAAATCCTCACTATTGACCGGACCCACAGCAGGCGCAGGACCGTGGGAGCACGGGGGATTGGAATGGAGAGAAGATCGGAGGGGATGTAACAAGATAGAGTCCCAGGTAGTGGTGTAAGAGCCGGGTAGGCAGACAGGTGGCCACCGTTCCCGTATGTTGGTTTTTGCCGAACTAACATAGGAGCGGGAAACGATGGCCAAAGACAGTGTGGAGGGCCTTACAGCCCTGGGCAAGGCCTTGGAGGAAGGCAGCGGGGATTTCCTGCGCCAGCTCGTGATGACGACCTTGGAACGGATCATGGACAGCGACGTCACGGCCCTTTGTCAGGCCGAGGCCGGGGAGCGTTCGCCGCTGCGGGAGAACCACCGTAACGGCTACCGCGGGCGGGACTGGGAGACGCGCCTGGGGACCATGGCCCTGCAGATCCCCAAGCTCCGCCAAGGGAGCTATCTACCGGACTTCCTGGAGCCGCGCAGGCACTGGGAGCGGGCCTTCGTCAGCGTGGTCTCGGAGGCCTACGTGGCGGGCGTTTCGACCCGGAAGGTCGAGCAGCTGGTCGAGGCTATGGGAGCCAAAGGGATGTCGAGGAGCGAGGTGTCCCGGCTGGCCAAGGAACTGGATTCGGAAGTCACGGCCTTCCGGGAGCGGCCTCTGGACGGGCCTTTCCGCTACATCTGGCTAGATGCCATGTACCCCAAGGTCCGGGAAGGGCAGCGGGTGGTGGGCCTCGCCGTGCTTGTGGCGATCGGGGTGAACCAGCAGGGCTACCGGGAGGTGCTCGGCCTGGAGGTGGCGGACGGCGAAATGGAATCGGCCTGGAGCGGGTTCCTGGACAGCCTGGTCAAGCGCGGCCTGGCCGGGGTGGAGCTGGTGGTGTCGGACGCCCACACTGGCCTGAAGGCGGCCGTGCGGCGGGTTTTGAACGGGGTGTCCTGGCAGCGGTGCCGGGTGCATTTCATGCGGAACGCCGCCGTAAAGCTGCCCAAGGCGGTCCAGGAGGCGTTCCTTGAGCGGCTGAAGCAGGCCTTCCAGGCGCCGGACAAGGACGAGGCAATGAAGCTGTTCAAGGCGCTGTCCCTGGATACCCAAAGGAAGCACCCCAGCTTCGCAGCCCTGCTCGACGAGGCCGTGGAGGACGTCTTGGGCTACATGGACTTTCCCAAGGCCGACTGGCGAAAGATCCATTCGACGAACGTCCTCGAGCGACAAAACCGGGAGCTGCGCCGCCGCTCCGATGTGGTGGGCATCTTCCCGAACCGCGCCTCAGTCCTGCGGCTCCTGGGCAGCCTGCTGGCGGACCAGCATGCGGAGTGGGTGTCCGCGCCCTTCCCCTACCTGAAAGCGAGGCCCTGATGGCATTGGGGCGAGGTCGCGACCCACCCGGCCGGGGAGGTGCGCAGGCATTGAAAGGCCGCTGGATTGCCTGATGGATTTCGCTGCCGCGAAACGGGCTTTCAGCCCGCCCTTCGGGTCAACAGGCAACGCCCCTTCGGGGCGCCCTCCGGGTCCACAACCTTCCAACACCTGCGGGCGTTCGCCTGGAAAACGCTGGCGCGTTTCCCACACCTCCCCAGCCAAAGGTCTATCAGCAGCAGCATTTATTTGAAATTGATTCATACGGGTACGGCGGCGCTTCGCTGGCCGCTCTTGCTACACCACTTGACGGGACTCAGACATGTAACAACTGTGGGGTCCGGGGTCGAACGTCGGGTTAGGCGGTCGCCCCTTTGCTGCGGATGTTCGGGCTCTCAAGTGGGAGGATCTGACTCCCAATCTACCATTTTTAAGCCTCTAACTCGGCCAAAATGCTTGGCATTCCCGGTAACAAGGGTCATGCCCAAAGCAAGGGCTGTGGCGGCAATGATCGCATCCTCGGTTTCAATGCGATTCACGAGTTTCCGAAGGCGGGCATCGAGGGCGGCCCAATGCACGG
>CAIXHJ010000289.1 GCA_903919165.1 uncultured Holophagaceae bacterium | reverse complement strand
CTGATCACCTGAGCCACGGACGCGCCATCGCAGTCGGCGAATCCCGCCCTGCGACTTGGGACATGCCCGAGGGCTTTCCCGATCCCGCTGCACCCCTGCTGGCTCTGCATGAGGGCCGCCTGGTGGCCCTTCTCAAGCCCACCGAGGAGGGCCTGCGCTCCTTCGCGAACCTGCGGGGCGGGATGTAGCAGAAGGAAACGCCGAGCCCATCAGCCTGGAATTAGGTAGGGTCTGGATCCGAGCGAGATCCGTGTTTGCGATCAGGGGGAAAGGCAGAACCATTCAAGCGTTGTAGGGGCCGTCCTTCCCGTCTTGGTGCAATCCGAAGCGGGAGTCTGCGATGACGTCTTGGCTAGAGCCATGGATACCGTTTCCGGTCGACGCAGATGGTTCCCCTGCTACCCGCCTTCAATTCAATGGTGTCTACCAGGACCTGTTCGTCGGCAAGGAGACTGGGGTCAAAGAAACGGATCTGCACAGTGATCGGGGCCGTCCAACTCACTTCGTATCCCAGGTCAAATAGACACATGCAGGGCGGACAGGGGAAACCACCCTTAGCCATGGATTCCTGGATTTCGATCTGCGGTGGGGCCGTTGTATAGATCGTCACCCAACCGACAATGCGTTCCGGAGCGCAACACGGCTGGGCGGCATTCACATGCAGGATGCTCAACTTCTGACCGTCGAAGGACCACTGAAGACATTCTTGCAGTGACACCAAAACCGCTGCCCCGTCACCAGTCTTCTCCGCATGTGACGGCAAGGGTTTTTCCTTGCAGGCAGTCCTGGACACGATGTCGGAATTGAGGGATTGCTCCACATTCGGCGGACTCCCACCGCAGCCCGTCACCAGAACCGCCGGGAGGGCTGCGGTAAAGAGGAATCCGAGAATGCACCGCGAGTGCGTCATGTACACCTCAAGCTGCCCCTTAGCTATTCTATCCACCCAGGTCTGAATGAGACTGATGAGCCTTCAACCTGCCCTCGACAAGCATCCAGTCATCATCAACCCACATTTGGCCCTCCGGGGAACCTCCGAATGCGGTAGCTTTTCTCCACCTTCACCGAGGAGACCCACTGCATGGTTGCTGATGCTGCCTTGTTGGCCGACCTGCCCTTGTTCACCGCCCTGGGACAAGAGGAACTGGCCCTCCTTTCCCAGGCTGTGGAAGTGCTGCGACTTCAGCCTGGCCAGGCCCTGTTCAAGGCGGGGGATCCCGGGGAGGCCTTGTACATCGTCACCTCCGGGGAGATGGAGCTCTCCGTGGTGGACCGGGCCGGGCAAAAGATCGTACTCACCGGGCGCCACCGGGGCGATGTCTTCGGTGAGCTGGCCATGCTGGATGCAGGCCCCCGCACGGCCACCGCCACCGCCCTTGTTAACACGGAGCTGCTTGAGCTGGACCGCTCCGACCTGCTGCTGCTGGTCACCAAAAAACCCGAGGCGGCCCTCCACCTGCTCGGCGCCATGGGGGCCATGACCCGCAAGGCCGATCTCCTCCTGCGCACCCGGGTGGCCCGCAATGTCCAGGATGAGATCGAGGACCAGCGCTCACTGCTGGAAAAAATGACAGACTGGATTGCGGACTTCTCCGGCAGCATGACCTTCCTCTTGCTGAACGCCGGTTGGTTCGCCCTCTGGATCTACTTGAATGTCAGCGGGAAGGCCTCTTTCGACCCCTATCCATTCGGGTTTCTCACCATGGTCGTCTCCCTCGAAGCCATCATTCTTTCCATCCTCGTCCTCCTCGCCCAGAACCGGCAGGCGGCCAAGGATCACATCCGGGATGATGTCGAGTACGAGATCAACGTGAAGGCCGAACTGGAAATCGCCCACCTCCACGAAAAGGTGGAGGAGCTGACGGATCAGGTTCGCCAACGGCTGGATCGCATGGAGGGGGTGCTTGTCCGATCAAGGAACTAAGAGCCGGTCCACAGCCACCGCCGCGGCCCTCGGCACCGTCCGTGCCCACCCTGCCAGGGAACGCCCCGCGCGGGCGAGGATACTATACGGACAAACCCTGTTCCCAGCCGACCTCTCCTTTCCATTGTTGTCTGGCATGACCTGGAGCCGCTAGAATCGGCGCCATCGGAGGACTCCTCATGTTGAAGATTTGCAGGCTATTCCTTGTCCCAGTAGTCATGCTGACATTCTCTCCCGCGGCCCGCGCGGATGATGCTGCGCTGGCGGCCAAGCTTGTTGGCACCTGGGAAGGGAAATGGGAATTCAACGGGGTCGGAGGCAAACTGACCGCCAAGATCACCTCCAGCGCAGGCAACTCCCTCAAGGGTGAAACAACCTGGTTCGGCACAGCGGTGGGCGACTTCTCGGATCGTTTCACCAGCGCCAAGGTGAAAGAAGGCAAATTGAAAGTATCCGAGCAGACCATGGATTTTGAAGCCACCGTTTCGGAAGATGGCAATTCCATGGAAGGCACATGGACTTCACCGGTCGCCACCGGTCCGATGAGCCTCAAGAGGAAGGTGGATTGAAGGCCGCTTCAACGGGCACCCTGGCAGCGAGGTCTTCGAGGACGTCCAGCATCTGCTGGCACTCTTCGCAGCTGGTGTCAGGAGTACCGCAGGGGAAGCCGTCGCTCTGCATGCCCAGGCAACGAGGCTGCTGGACGAAGCGCGTGAGTTCTGCCAGCAGGCCAGAGACCTTTGAACGCAGCGGGCTGTCGGGAATCTCCCGGAGGGCCATGACGATCTTCCATTCCTCGGCGTTGAGGGTGGTCTGGATGGCGGTATCCGTCATGGCTGCCTCCGTGGTGAATCAGTTGCCGAGTGCTTCCACTGACTTGATGCCCCAGGCAAAGGCTTCTTCGTTGAGGGGGATCAGGGCGCACTTGTCCTTCAGAGCCACCCGGATGGCGGTGAGCATGGTCTCTTTCGGGAAGATCTGGGTGGCCGCCTGAAGGGCGCCGAGGGCCACGATGTTTTTCACCACGGCTTTGCCCAGGTCGGTGGCGATGCCGGTGAAGGGCACGGGGAAGACCTTGATGCTGGGATCCAGGTCGGGGGCATCGGAGACCACGGAGCAGTCATAGATGACCGTGCCACCCTTGCGCACCGTGGGGCCGAACTTGGCGAGGCTCGGCGCGTTGAACGCGATGAGCACCTGAGGATCCGGCGATCCTGGATTCAGCACTTCCTCTTCGGCCACGTGCACGTCCGCATACGAGGTGCCGCCGCGGCTCTCAGGGCCATAGCTGGGGATATGCGTCGCATCGAAGCCTTCGTTGATGGCCGAGCGGGCGATGAGCATGGCGGCGGTCTGGGCGCCGTCGCCGCCGGAACCGGCAAGCTTCAGTGAGATGTCGTGCAAGGCGAGATGCGTGGGGAAGCCCTGGCAGTGGCGGATGGGATGCTCAGAGGTGGCGCCGGTCAGGCTGAGGATCTTCTCGCCATCGAAACTGGGCGGATTCCGCCTGAACCAGGGCTCGACCGTAAGGTCCTTCTTCACGCCGAGGGGGTACACAGGCTCCATGGACTCCTTGACCCACTTCTCCGTGTCCTCGGGCGACATCTTCAAGTGCGTGGGGCACTCGGCCAGCACTTCGATGAACGAATATCCACGGCCTTCCACCTGGAGTTGGATGGCCTTCTGGATGGCCTTCTTCGCCTTGATGCGCTGCTTGGCGTCGAAGAGGGCCACCCGCTCGACATAGATGGGGCCGTCGAGGCCCGCGATGATCTCGGCCATCTTCATGGGCTGGCCATTGAACTGGCTGCGGCCCGAGGGGCTGGTGGTGCTGATCTGACCCATCAGCGTGGTCGGGGCCATCTGGCCGCCGGTCATGCCGTAGATGGCATTGTTGATGAAGATGACCGTGATGGGAGCACCCAGCTGGGCGGTGGCGATGGTCTCGGCGAGGCCGATGGAGGCCAGGTCCCCGTCGCCCTGGTAGCTGATGACCACGCTCTCGGGATTGGCGAACTTGTGGCCGAGGGCGACCGCGGGTGCCCGTCCGTGGGCGGCCTGGCTGTTGCCCACATCGAAGTAGTAGTAGAGGAATACGGAGCAGCCCACGGGACTGATGGCTACCGTGCGATCCTGGATGCCCAGGTTGTCGATGGCCTCCGCCAGGAACTTGTGGGCCAGCCCGTGGCCGCAGCCGGGGCAGTAGTGGGTGGCGTGTCCCTTCAGGCCCTCGGCATGGGAGTGGCGCTCGAATCTGTCATAGATGACGCTGGACTTGCTCATGCGCGGACCTCCTTTTTTCCCAGCACCTGGGCCATGATCTCGCTCTGTTGGGGCAGGACGCCGCCCATGCGGCGGACGGATTCGAGTTCGGGGAACTGCCGGATGCCGGCCTTGCTCAGCGCCAGTCGGATCTCGTCCTCCAACTGTCCTGCGCTGGCTTCGACCACCACGATCCGGTCGGCGCCATGGATGGCAGCCTGCAACTCCTCCACCGGGAAGGGCCAGAGGGTGATGGGCCGGAACAGTCCGGCCTTGATCCCCTGGTGGCGAAGGTCCTGCACGGCGCCCTTGGTCGTGCGGGCCGGTGTGTTGCAGGCGATGAGGACCACTTCGGCGTCGTCGCAGAGGAAGGTCTCGGCGCGTGCCTCCACCTTCATGGCTTCGTACTTGGCATTCAAGTGGATGTTGTGGACCTCGAGGTCGCTCTCGGTGAGGAAAATCGAGGAGATGAGGTTCCTGCGGTGCATGGCGTCGCCGTAGACCGCCCACCCGGGAATGCCGGGCTTGACCATGGCTTCGGGCAGCTGCACTTTCCCGGTCATCTGGCCCAGGTAACCATCACTGAGGATCACCACCGGGTTGCGGTATTTGAAGCTGAGCTCGAAGGCCAGCATGGTGAGGTCGAGCATCTCCTGGGGCGTGGAGGGCGCCAGCACCAGGGCCTGGGTATTGCCGTGGCCGAGACCGTGGCAGGCCAGCTTGATGTCGGACTGCTCGGGCGCGATGTTGCCGAGTCCCGGCCCGCCGCGCATGACGTTCACGAAGACGCCCGGCAGTTCCGAGCCGATCATGTAAGAGACGCCCTCCAGCATCAGGCTGAAGCCCGGCGACGAGGTGAAGGTCATGGTGGGGAGTCCCGCGCCCGCGGTGCCGTACATCATGTTCACGGTGGCGACTTCGCTGACGGCCTGGAGGAATGTGCCGTCGAGCTTGGGCAGGAATTTCGCCATCAGCTCGGCACCCTCGGTGGAGGGTGTGATGGGGTAGCCATAGACATGTCGGCAGCCCGCGAGGATGGCGCCAATGGCGGAGGCGTAGGTGCCCTTGATGACCAGAGGCTCCGTGCGGGGCAGGGGCAGCACCTCGGAGGGCAGGTCCACCGGCGCTGGCGCGTCGCAGGGTTTAACGCCGAAGAGTTTGGCCGGGTCCTCCAGCTCGAAGTCCTGGATCTCGCCTTCGTGGGCAGGGCGCAGGCCGTAGGGCTCCGGGCAGGCGTCCATGCACAAGCCACAGGCATTGCAGTTCGTCAGATCCAGCTCCACGGGCACCAGCCCAGTCAGGGGATTGATCTGGTCACTGAGCGTGATGCAGTCCTTGGCGCAGGCATCGAGACACCGACCGCAGCCCTTGCAGTACTCTGGGAGCAGGAAGGGTTTCGGTCGTTCTTTGAGGGCCATGGGGCCTCCTCGCATGGATAGACGTCCTACCTGTCCTGAAGTGTCTATCTGCCCCGGTGTGCCTGTGGTCACAAGCATGGATTGACGCAGACCGCCGCCGACCAATAGGGCCGGAATGGAATTCTGGGTCGGCGGTCTGTGGCGGTGTGCCGACTAACGGTCCCCCCAGTGGAGCTTCTGCTGAAGCAGGGAGAAGAAATCCAAGCCGGGCCGCTGCAGCAGAGTGATCCTGGTCCGGGCCTGGTACAGCTTCACCTCGTCCCCAGGAAGCACCCGATGGCCCACCTGGCCATCCAGCGTTAGGTGGGCGTCCCCCGCATCCACCACGGTGATGATGATGGGGTGGTCGGCGGGCACGACCGAGGGGCGCAGGGTCAGCGTATGTGGACAGATGGGGGCGATGACGAAAGCCTCCAGGCTCGGGTGCAGTATCGGGCCACCGGCGGACAGGGAGTAAGCTGTCGAACCCGTCGGCGTGGCCACGATGAGGCCGTCTGCCTTCATGGGGCCCGCATCCTGGTCGCCGACCCGGAGGCGCATGTCCATGATGCGGGCGAGGGCACCCTTGGCAACGACGGCATCATTCAGCACCGCCTGCCGGGTCAGCAGGAAGCCCTGGCGCCAGAGTTCCACCTCCAGCATGGTGCGTACGTCGGCCAGGAGCGCGCCGGCGAGGAAGGCCTCCATCGCCTCGCGGGCTTCGGACAGCGGATGGGCCGTGAGGAAGCCCAGGGAGCCGAGGTTGATCCCCAGGATCGGCGTTCCGCGAAGGCCCACCCGGCGAGCCGCGTAGAGCAGGGTCCCGTCGCCACCCAACACCAGGCAGAGATCCGCAGGCGCCTCGGTGGCGCCGAGATTCAGGTCGATCTTCAAACTGGCACGATCGAGGCCAGCCTGTAGCCAGGCCTCCTCAAGCCCGGGCTCGCCCGTGACAGTCCAGCCCTGGTCCAGGAGCACCGGCAGTGCCTCACGGAGGGTGGAGACCAGGTGCGGAGATTTGACCTTGGCGACGAGGATGAGTTGGCGGGCCATGACATCACTCTACCGCTCTACCGGTATCCTTGAAGCCATGGCTTCCAAGCAGGCTTCTTCCTCATCGCCCGCCCGACGTTGGATCCGGCGCATCTTCTGGACCTTCGCCGTCCTCTCGACCCTGGGGGCCGGCACTCTCGTGGTGTCCTGGTCCGTGCTGTCCCGGGATGCCGACAGCTTCCTCACTCTGTTTGCCCTGCGGGTGCCGAAAACCATCACCAAGGTGCTCGACCAGAAGGGCAACGTCCTGGGCATCTTCGCCGAGGAACATCGGGTGGTGATCCCCTACGGCGACATTCCCAAAGCCTTCGTGAATGCCCTGGTGGCCACTGAGGACACGGATTTCTGGGAGCACGGCGGGGTGTCGGCCTGGGGCATCGCCCGCTCCGGCTGGAACTTCGTCACGAGCTTCGGCCGGCGGCGGGAGGGGGCGTCCACGCTCACCATGCAGCTCATCCGCACCGTCACCGCCAAGCGGCAGAAGCGGCTTGACCGGAAGCTGAAGGAGATCATCCTCGCCCGCAAGCTGGAGAAGGCCTACTCCAAGAAACAGATCCTGGAGATGTATGCCAACGAGGTCTACTTTG
>CAIXHJ010000288.1 GCA_903919165.1 uncultured Holophagaceae bacterium | reverse complement strand
CGTCCAGGACGCCCTGCGGGAGGCCGGACTCCCGGAAGCTGCGGTCCAGGGCTTGCCGGACCGGGCGGCGGTCGCGGCCCTGCTCCAGCGCCCCGATCTGGTGGACCTGGTGATTCCGCGTGGGTCCAACGCGCTGGTGCAGAGCATCCAGGCTGCCACGCGGATTCCCGTGCTGGGCCACGCGGAAGGCATCTGCCACATGTTCCTCGATGAAGCTGCGGACACCGCCATGGCCATGGCGCTGGTTCGCGACGCGAAACTGCAGTACCCCTCGGCCTGCAATGCAGTGGAGACGGTCTTGATCCACCGCCTGGCCGCGGCCCGCCTCCTTCCGGTCCTGGTGGACGACCTCGGCCCCCGGGGCGTGGAGCTGCGCGGATGCCCTGCCTGCCGGGCCCTCGTGCCCACCATGCAGGCCGCCACGGAAGCCGATTGGGATGCGGAGTACGGCGCGCCCATCCTGGCCCTGAAGGTGGTCGCGGATCTGGATGAGGCCCTGGCCCACATTCGTGCTCACGGCAGCGGGCACACAGAAGCCATTGTCACCGAAAACGCCGGCGCGGCCGCCCGGTTCCTGGCGGAGGTGGACGCCGCGGGAGTCTTCCACAACGCCTCGACCCGTTTCGCCGATGGATTCCGCTATGGATTCGGGGCCGAGGTAGGCATCAGCACCGGACGCATCCATGCGCGGGGGCCCGTGGGGCTCGAGGGCCTGCTCAGCTACCGGTACCTCTTGCGCGGGTCAGGTCAGCGGGTGGAGGACTATTCAGGCCCCTCGGCCAGGCCCTTCAGTCATGTCGATCTTCCGCTTGATTCATAACCCCTGTTAATCAAAGCATAAATCATTATAACTTGAGCCGACGGGCGCCACTGTTAACCTGGAGAGGCGTCTTGTCGCTCCAACTGCCTGCAGGGGTGACATTTCCTTATCGGGAGGTTCCATGTCTGCCCTGCTCTCCCCGGACACCCCGGCTTTCGCCGTACCTGAGGCGAATCTCGTCCCCGTGAGCGATCACCTGGGGAAGATGATGGCGATTCCAGCCTCGCGCATGTTCCTCATCAACAAGTCTCTGAAGGTCTTCCAGGAAAAGCAGCCCGGCGTGCCCGTCTTCGACGCCAGCCAGGGCGATGGTGGCGCCTCGCTGCCGGGCGTCCCCGAGGCCCTGCTGGACCGCGCCTTTGAGCTGCAGAAGCAGCACGGCACTGCCTACGACATGCCCTTCGGCACCGACGCCTTCCGCAAGATCGTGGCCGAGTCCTATTGGAAGCTGGCCCCCGATACCGGTTGGGGTACGGCCAACGTCATGGGCACCCAGGGCGGCCGTGATGGCCTGGTAAAGGCCTATCAGGCCATGCTCGCCCTCGGCCATGGTCGGCAGGGCGACGTGCTGGTGGTCAGCCGCGTGCCCTGGATCAGCTACAACTGGGGACCCTACGGCATCGGCGCCAACGTGATGTGGGCGCCCGGTCGGGCCGAGGAAGCCTGGGCCTATTCGGAAGAGGGCATCAAAGCTTGCGTCACTGAGGCTGCGAAGTCTGGTCGCAAGGTGGCAGGTCTGGTCATCACCTGCCCCGATAACCCCACAGGCAACACCATCACCCTGGAGCGCCAGATCACCCTGGCCCGCGCCGCCCTGGAGGCAGGCGTGGCCTATGTCCTCTTCGACTGGATGTACCACACCGTCGGCGATGACGAGCCCTATGACGTGAACGTGCTGCTGCGGGCCTTCGACCCTGCCCAGCGCAAGCGCCTCATGGTGCTGGACGGCATCACCAAGAGCCTCGGCGGTTCCAACATCCGCAACTGCCACTTGCTGGCGGACGCCGATGTGATCAAGACCATCGTGGCCCAGGCCTCGCACTCGGTCATGCCCTCCTTCTTCAGTCTGGCCGTGGCCATGGCCGCCTACGAGAAGGGCATCAAGGTGGCGGCCGAACCCATCGCCGGACCCACCCGCGCCAGCCGCGCCTGGCTGCGGACCTATCTCAAGGAACAGGGGCTCACCCACATCATCGGCCAGG